>JAIOTR010000332.1 GCA_021106665.1 Bacteroidales bacterium | reverse complement strand
TAATACCATGTGTCGCCTCCTTCCATGTACAAGCTTCCTCCATTGTTGAGGTAATCAGCAAGAGACTGCCCTTCTCCTGAACTTAATACGTGATTACTGGAATAAATTCCAAGACAAGTAAATATGGTGGAATAAAGATTCAGGTCTGCCGGGAATGAAGTTAATGTTTCGAAAGCCACATCCATATCCTCCAGGCAAGTTTCCATTGCAGGCGCTGAATTGTGATTTCCATCCAGGTCGAGGATCAAAACAGGTATCTGGCCAATTACAATCTGGAATGTTCCCGATCCTGTAATACCCAGATCTGCTGACATGTCAAAATCCAGATCAACAAGATGTCCGGCAGGAGTATTTATATCTGCCGTTACATTGAAAGTTCCTTCTGCCGTTGCTCCACCTGCCAGGTTACCAAAATTAACTTCAAATGTATTAAGGGTTAGATAAGGATCTATCACAGATAATTCACCAAGAATATTGAATGCCTCTGATGAACCGGTATTTGCAATGGTAATAATTATATCAACAGTTTCACCCGGATCAATTTTACCGTTATTATTTCCGGTTGGATCTGAGATTGTATAGCTCTCAAACCCCAATTCAGGAGCATGGCCTTCCATTGAAAAACTGCTGGTCCAAGTATCATCTCCATCACCGCTGGCTTCTACTTCAACAAGGACATAATGTCCATCCGGCATGTCATTGGCAACATCAAATGCAAATCCATCAGCAATTTCAAGTATCTCTTCAGGTTCAATAGTTCCATAAGGTTCAGTATCATCAGTAAAAGTAATATATGGATCAGTTGTTGAGAGTGTAACTACTACATTAGTTGCAGCAGTAATACCTACATTTTTAATTGATAATGACAACAACAAGGATTCGCCATAATCCATCAGGCCATCACCATTTCCACCGGCTTGGTCGTTTAATGTATAAGCTTCTTGTACTACATAAGGACCACTTTGAGGTATAACCGGCACATCAGCCTGGTAAGGAAGGTGATTATGAGCCGATACCGTTACTTTGGCAGTTCCCGGATCCTGAACCGGACCGTCAAACACAATCTGTACATAACCACTTGCGTCAGTGTAACCAACTCCATAAATACTTTGGTCATCGTTGGATACACAAACCATAGCATTTTCTATCGGACCTCCTGTGCCCATAACAGTTACAGAAAACTCAGAAAGGCCGAGGAAAATTTGCTCATCATGTGTAACGGCTAAATCTGCGGGTTGGAGCGTCCATGGTTCAATAGATGCATCTCCCAGCCACAGGTATGTACGAACATTGGAACGTCCGATTGTTCCATGAACATTTAAAACAGTGATATTGGCAAAATTGGTGATATAACCTATATTATAGATCCCTTCGTCGAAAATAGCTTTATACATTTCCTTGTCGTAATCATGATTTGGAATTGTATAGGAAGGAATAATAGCGCCGTTATTAGCAACCGATGCAACCTCTGATTTCATAAATGATTCACATAAGCAATCACCTGCATGGGCAACAATATCCATATTATCACAGCAAACATCAAAGAATACAAACAAGCGGTCTTCATTTGTTAGCTGGTTTACATGTTGTGCTGTAAAACTACCCTGTGGGCACCATTGCCATAGTTCAGTGGCGCTGCCGTGCCCGCGGTAATTAAAAATACCACAGGAATTGGTGTTGACATAGTCTACCACTTGGGTATTGGTATATCCTGCTCCGCCATAAGCCTGCTCAAAAATTGGTACCTGTAATGAATAAGGATAGAGTCTGATCTCTTCACAACATTGGGTGTATTTTCCTGGATATTGTTCCAAATGTGCTATTAAGATTGAATTTTCAGCCCAATTGGTATTTGCATCTGGATTGAAATAGTGATCCATTGTTTTTTGAATTTGTAATTCCAGTTCATCAAGTTGGCCTTCATCATATACCAATCTTCCAATGGCAATATCGGCATAGTGATCATCAGGACCATCCATACACGAATACCAGCTATCAGAATATGATGGGTCTTCACCACCTGGCGCCCACCAATACATGGGTACGTCATTCGGGCCACCGTTATTGCCACCATTCGGATAGGCATCACCTGCCATTAAGATGTATTCAAGGTTATCACTTTCATATAAAATACTGATATAATCTTTAAATTCCTGAGGAGTATTAAATCCGGTTTCTAAAGTTTTAACCTCAACCTTAAACCCTTGCTGATTTTTCCAGTCAACCAATGGCTGTAAGGCAGTTAATGCTTCTGTATTTGTAATGATGAGGTATTTAATGTCATCATTACTCAAAAAGTTCATTGTATACCCTAATGACTCAAAGTTGAAGAGTTTTGATTTATACATCTTGTAAAACTTTGGAGCAACATTTTTGCTGCGGTTCAAAGTTTTTGCGGGGTCAGTTCCGTAAAACTCAACTTCAAGTTTAATGTGGGTAATAACTTCCAGTTCTTTCGTAGCTGTATTATAATTAAAAGGAATCAGGTGTAGCCCTGCTACTTTCACATCGCGCCAAATACCCGGTTCGTCCATAAAAACTTGGTTTCCCGGAAAAGTATTCCCCTCATTATAAAACTTTTTGTCCATAACAAACTCATGAGAGTGCCCTCCCGGATTATCTGTTGTAGGAGTCTGGAACGGATAAATAAAATAATTTTCGAGCTTTTTGGTTTCTATCTCAAGGATATTCACTTTAACAAGCTTATTATCCGGAATTCCGATCAGCTCGCTCATCATGGGCAGTTCAGGTTTCCCAATTTCTTTGGTTGTCCTGTTTTCCATCAGTTCCAAACGCTGAAATGATTTCCCCTCTTCAGCAACTGCTGAAACAAACATTCCAGGGATAGATACATCAAGGATAATCCTAGTTTCATTTTGTTCCTCAATGACAACCTGTGGTAATTGCGGGCTGTCAGAGGTAAAGTTTACCCAGCTTTTCTGGGCTGTAGCCATAAAAGTAAGTGCGGAAAAAATACTTACTACAAGTAAAAGTCTTTTCATGATTTGATTATTTAAT
>JAIOTR010000039.1 GCA_021106665.1 Bacteroidales bacterium | reverse complement strand
GTTATAACAAGGCTTTCATTATTTGGCTCCAACGAACCATAAAGAATTTGCATATATGATGTAATAAATGGAATATGAACACTTACAACAATCGGTGTTTCCTGATCAACGTTTTCAAGATCGGTTTTTATCCATTCCATTTGCTCATCATCCACCTCACCAATATAACTGCTTTCACCTGTATCTTCTATGGCGTCTAAAATCATAAAATGCCACCCTTTATGATCGAATGAATAATACCGCTCTCCAATCCTGTTTTCATACATTTTTTCACCATATTCCGGATGATCTTTTGGTACTCCGCTATTATCATATATCCCGAAAATCTCATGATTCCCCATAGTATTATAAACAGGCATGTTAAATCTTTCCAAACTCTTTTGATAAAGATTATACAGTGTATCCGACCGTTCATAACTCTGTCCCAAAACATCCATCACCAAATCACCACCTGTGATAACAAAATCGGGATTGATTATATTGACGGAATCAATAGCCTGGTTAAATCCTTCTACTGCCTGGTTTTCCGGTTGAAGATGAATATCAGTCATAAATACAAATTTAAATGACCGGTCATTTTCTGATGTTGGACTATCGCTGCTTGTATTACAACCATAAGCAAGAACAAGAACTAATACAATACATGATTTAATCAAATAAGTGTAAATTTTCATATTGACATTTTTTTTGAAGACCAAACAAAGGTAATAATTTCACCATATCAGCATTAACGACTTCTTTTATTTTCTCAGGAAATCCGGTATCGGTTTTTCTTTTGTAAATAATTTATATCAAATATGCAGTAAAATCTCTTTTGATTTAAAATAATTCCTAAATTTGCGCTTAGATAAAAAATAATTGTTATGGTAAACAACATCATCAAAGTCCTTTTATTGGTCGTTATTATTGTTTTAGCGTATCTTGTCTATGATAGTGTAATGACTCCTGTTCGTTTTAATAAATCTGTCGACAAAAGAAACAAGGCGATTATCCAAAATTTAATCGATATCCGAAGTGCACAGATGGCTTATAAAACCATTAACGGGAGATACATGTCCAGTTTTGATACGTTAATAGATTTCCTCAAAGATGGAAATGTCCCAATTGTAAAAATAGTGCCTGACCCGGAAGATACTACATTTACCAAGACCATACGTGACACTATTGGATATATTCCTGTAATAGATTCTTTATTTGGCGATAGAGCAGGCTTTAATGTGGCTAAATTGAAACACGTTCCCTTTACCGAAAATGAGTTATTCAGCCTTGACGCAGGTATTGTAGAAAAAGGAGGTGTTGATGTAAATGTTTTTATGGCAACTGTACCTTATAAGGTTTATTTAAATGGACTGGACGAACAGATGGTGATCAACCTTATTGCGTCAAAAGAACAAATTGAAAAGTTTCCGGGCCTGAAAGTAGGCTCAATGACTGAAGCCTCCACTGACGGCAATTGGGAGTAATTCTATGGATGTGATGCATCATCAGATCCATCAGGTTATAAATAAATACGATGAGGCTTTAACAAAAGCCGAAACAAGGAAATATATTCTATCCATCCAGGTTTCACTGAATGGATTTTCTTTTTCTCTTTTTAATAGTGAAACAAATAAGTTTCTCTCCATTGAATCAGTGTCGTTAAAATATGTAAAAAACACAACTGATGTTTGTTCATTGATAAAAAGTTTCTGTGCTGAACATTCCTGGATGAATCAGGAATTTGAATCAGTTCGGATCATATTTGAAAGTTCAAAATCTACCTTAATGCCGGCTCCTCTTTTTGAAGAATCTGAAAAAGATGTGTATTCAAAATTTAATTTTACCGTCCCCGAAGATCACGAAGTTTTTTATGATAAGCTTTCAAACCTGGATGCTTTTAATCTTTACATTGTACCAGGTCAATTAAATAAGACCCTGAAAGAAATATTTCCATCGCATCATTTGATCAGTCAATCAGGTGTTTTAATCGAAAGCCTGTTAATCATTAATAAAAACCTGTCTTCCCGGAAAAGGGCTTTTGTCAATGTCAGAAATTCATATTTGGATATTATCATCACAGATGGCAGAAAATTGTTGTACTATAACGCTTTTCAATATAAAATATCAGAAGACTTCATGTACTATGTCATGTTTGTGTTCGAACAACTCCATCTGAATCCTGAAGAGATTGAAATGGTATTATCTGGATATATTGACAGAAACTCGAAACTTTTCGACATCGCATATAAATATATACGGAATATCAAATTTCAGCCATATACCGATTCTTTTCAATATAGCTACATTTTCAATGATGTTCCGGCACATTATTATTTTAACCTGCTCAATGTAAACCTGTGCGAATTATAAGCGGTAGAAACAAAGGAAGAAAGATTTTAGCTCCCCGTGGTTTGCCTGTTCGGCCTACAACTGATTTTGCAAAAGAAAGTTTATTTAATATTTTGAATAATCAAATTTACTTTAATGAAATTGATGTATTAGATCTTTTTGCCGGAACCGGAAACATCTCTTACGAATTTTGTTCACGGGAAAGTATCTCGGTAACTGCAGTTGATAGCAACCATAAGTGCACAAGGTTTATTCAGCAAACAGCGCAAAAATTGGACTATAAGAATCTCTTTATTATACAATCGGATTATAAAGCTTTTATCAAGCACACCAGCAAAAAGTGGAATTTAATATTTGCTGATCCTCCTTATAATATGGAGGAGATTGAAAATATTCCCATATTGATTTTTAAAAATCAACTATTAAAACCTAATGGAATCCTGATTGTAGAGCACAATCAATACATTGATTTTTCTCAATTTGAGTTCTTTTCCGATCATAGGATATATGGCAAAGTTAACTTCAGTTTTTTTGTCTATGATGAGTAAAAGAAAAAATCAAAATAATTTGTTTTTGATATTATGGAAATAATATCTACTTTTGCCCTCCTTTTTAAAAGGCTGTAAATAAACAATTAATAAATTTAAATTAAGTTATGTTAAACCATTATGAAACCGTTTTCATTATGACTCCCGTTTTATCTGATGAACAGATGAAGGAAGCGGTAAAAAAGTACAAAGACCATTTGGTCGGAAAGGGGGCTGAAATAGTTTTAGAGGATAATTGGGGTATGCGCAAACTGGCCTACCCGATACAGAAAAAGTCAACCGGATTCTATCATCTTATGGAATACAAAGTTGAAGGTTCTGCTATCCAGGATTTTGAAGTAGTTTTTAAGAGAGATGAACGTATATTACGTTTCTTAACCGTAAAACTAGACAAGCATGCTATTGCTTATAATGAGAAAAAGCGTAAAAAAGCAAAAGAAGAGAAATCACAGGCATAATTATTAACTTTAAAATTTAAGAAAATGGCTCAGTCAAATTCAGATATAAAATATTTAACCCCTATAGCGGTTGACACAAAGAAGAAAAAATACTGCCGTTTCAAGAAAGCCAGGATAAAATATATTGATTATAAAGACCCTAACTTTTTGATGCGTTTTGTGAATGAACAAGGAAGGATTTTACCTCGGAGAATCACAGGTACTTCTACTAAATATCAGAAAAAAGTTGCTCAGGCAATTAAAAGGGCAAGGCATCTTGCATTAATGCCATATGTTGGTGATCTATTAAAATAAGGAGGTAAAAATGGAAATTATATTAAAACAAGATATGCCCAAACTTGGCTATATTAATGATATAGTTAAAGTAAAGTCAGGTTACGCAAGGAATTACCTGATCCCAAATGGTATGGCAATAGCTGCCACCGAAACCAACAGAAAAGTGCTTGCTGAAGTTTTGAAACAAAAATCCTTTAAAGAGGAAAAGACCAGGAAAGAAGCAGAAACACTTGCAAAAGCTCTTGACGGTATTACTGTTAAAATTGGTGCCAAGGCAGCTGAGACCGGAAAGATCTTCGGTTCGGTAAACAACATCCAGGTATCTGAAGCTATAAAAGAGCAATTTAAATATGATATCGACAGAAAGAAGATCATTGTGGATGGTGAAAACATCAAAGAGTTAGGTACTTATTCAGCTGATGTAATGCTGCATAAAGAAATAAAAGCAACCATCAACTTTGAAGTTTTTGCAGATTAGCTGAAATTCAGATATAATAGGGGTTATATCCTATTACAATATAAAAAGAAGCCCGGACAAGATGTCCGGGTTTCTCATTTCAGGTCGATGTTTAGGTAGGCTCGGATAAGTGAAGGTGTCTTTGATTTTACTCAATTAGGGCATTGTTTTCCTTTCATCAATTAAACAATATTTTGTACTTGTATCTATATCAATTAAATTCTCACTCAAGGTATTTAAGTCGGTTATAAGTTTTAATAACAACAGCATCACAACAACATAAAGCAATATATAAAGGATTGCTTTCGAAGAATCTGTTTCCATATTTAATCTCTTTATTATCATTTTCTTATTCT
>JAIOTR010000416.1 GCA_021106665.1 Bacteroidales bacterium | reverse complement strand
TGATTTGGCGCCAGTGAACCTATCCCTCCTATCTGAATACCTATAGAAGCAAAATTGGCAAAACCACACAGCATATAAGTTGCCATGATGATGGATTTCGGATCAAGCATCCCCGCTTCTTTTAACTCTGACAGACTTACATATCCGATAAATTCGGTCATAATAATTTTTTCGCCCAGTAGCCGCCCTACAAGCGTTATATCCGATGCCGGTATACCTATCAACCACATGATGGGCGCAAAAGTATACCCGAGAATAAACTGCAATGACAGTTCGGTGAATCTGCCATTTGTGCTCTCGGCAATAATTTCGTTCAGGTTGGTCCATGCGCCAATTTTCATGGTGATAAAGTTAAACATGGCAATAAATGCAATAAATACAAGTAACATGGCAGCTACGTTAGCAGCTAACTTTAAACCCTGTGTGGTTCCATTCGAAATAGCGTCAAGAACATTACTTCCCACATTTTCCTTACTAACTTCAATTGTTTTATTAATATCTTCTGTTTGAGGAACCAAAATTTTTGATACAACAATTGCCCCGGGAGCAGCCATTATGGATGCCGTTAACAAGTGTTTTGCAAACATGAGTTTTTGTACAGGATCATCGCCACCCAAAAAATCAATATATACTGCTAAAACACCGCCCGCCATTGTCGCCATACCACCCATCATCACCAGTAGCATTTCCGATTTATTCATCTTGGGAAGGTATTCCTTTATCATTAATGGTGATTCTGTTTGGCCAAGAAAAATATTACCGGCAACCGATAAACTTTCGGCGCCAGATAATTTTAATAATTTAGTCATCACCCATGCTAAACCATAAACTATTTTTTGGATTATACCAAGGTAAAATAAAAGACTGGTTAAAGCAGAGAAAAATATTATTGTCGGTAGTATGGTCACTACAAAATTGATGAGTCCCATTTCTATTTTACCGGAAATAAATGAAGCAAACAAAAAGTCAACTCCTGCCCTTGTAAAGTCCAGGACCAGCACAAAAAGACGTCCGGCAAACTCAAAAAACCCCTGGATAAAAGGCACATATAAAACCCCAAGCGCCAGTAAAACCTGCAAAGACAAACCTGTTGCTACTACTTTCCATGAAACAGCTTTTCGGTTAGAACTGAAAATCCATGAAATAGCAACCAGTACTAACATTCCTAACAATCCACGAAGAATTGTTATTAATGAAAATTCTGCTCTGTTACTATCTCTCGATAGCAATAAATTAGACTTTGACCTGCTGTCGGATAATTTATCTATAACGGTATCTGAAGATTCCTGTTGTGGTTCCGAATCAGGAGAGGATAAAATTACCTGGCCGGAACTATCTACTATTTGATTTATTGAATCAGGTGATGTATTGGAATTAAATGCAAAAATCCCTGAAACAACAATTGCGACAAAGAATAACAAAAAAATCCATTTAAATTTTATCATACCGGTAAACTAAATATTAGAGGCTGTTCAACAAAAACTCTCAATACGTTATTTCTTTCCTTTCTTTCTCTTATTAATTTCATCTCTTATTTTTGATGCTTTTTCATAATCTTCCATATCGATTGATTTCTGGAGTAATTCCTTAAGTTCAGTTGTGGTATTTTGAGTGAAAGAGCTTTTACCTTCTTCCTTAACAGGGGTTTCTTTTTGATCCTCACTTTTTTTATCGTCAACAATAATACCTGCTGCTGACATAATTTTATCATAAGTATAAATGGGGCAATGAAATCTCAGGGCAAGGGCAACCGCATCGGAGGTTCGTGCATCTATGCGGTGTTCTCCATTTTCGTCCAAACAAAGAAGTTCGGCATGAAAAACACCTTCAATAAACTTATTAATAACTACTTCTTTCAGGGTAATCTCAAAAGTATCAGCAAAACTTTTTAGTAAATCGTGGGTAAGGGGTCTTGATGGTTTCATTTTTTCTAATTCAATCGCAATGGCTTGTGCTTCAAATCCGCCAATTATAATCGGCAACCTGCGATCTCCCTTAGCTTCACCTAATATCAAAGCGTATGCCCCACTCTGAGATTGACTGTAGGACATCCCTATGATTTCAAGTTTTATTTTTTTCATTCTAAAATATTCTTACCCAAACGCAAATTCAATGGATAAAAGTATTAATAATTTCCAATCACCTCTTTGTTTTTACTAAGAAATATTAAAAATTATTAACATTGATAAAAACCCATAACTATGCCTGTGTGTTGATTTTTCAATCTTTCACGGGTGATAATAAATGGATTTAAATAAAAATGTAAATATTAATTAGTATTGAAAGTCCAAAATACTTTATACTTTTGCCCCTTAATTTTCAAAATTAATCAATTAGATATGAAACGATTATTATCAATTTTAGGAATTCTTTCATTCCCTGTTCTCACTTTTGCAAGTGAAGCCAACCTGGTAATTCCGGGCGGTATTAAATCAGAAACGATTTTATATTGGGGCTTTCTGATAACCATTGCCGGCTTTATGTTTGGCTTTTATCAGTTTATGAAAGTTAAAAAGATCAGAGCTCATCAATCAATGCTGGATGTAGCCCATGTAATATATGAAACAGGTAAAACCTATCTGATTCAGCAAGGGAAATTTCTTGCTATTCTGTTTTTATTTATTGGCGCAGCAGTTGCCTTTTATTTTGGTTTTTTGTCGCAGCACGAAGTTGTTGACCCACAAACCGGAGAAACTTATTTAGAAAATGCTTTTGGCTTCGGTGGCGTGCTAATGATTTTGGGTTGGACAATTGTAGGGATCTTAGGTTCTTACAGTGTAGCATGGTTTGGAATCAGGATGAATACCCTGGCTAATTCAAGAATGGCTTTCGCTTCTCTCGAAAGAAAGCCCATCAAATTACTGAATATTCCATTAAGCGCAGGGATGAGTATTGGTGTTGTACTGGTGTCGCTTGAGTTAATGATAATGTTAATTATCCTGTTGTTTGTTCCGGGTGAATATGCAGGCGCCAGTTTCATTGGGTTTGCAATTGGTGAATCGCTTGGCGCTTCAGCATTGAGGATAGCAGGTGGTATTTTTACAAAAATTGCTGATATCGGATCCGACCTTATGAAGGTGATATTTAAAATTGGGGAGGATGACCCAAGAAATCCAGGTACTATTGCCGACTGTGTTGGTGATAATGCAGGTGATAGTGTCGGACCTACCGCAGATGGGTTTGAAACATATGGAGTGACCGGTGTTGCATTGATCGCATTTATTTTGTTGGCAATAACCAACATTGAATACCAGGTTCAATTATTGTCATGGATATTTGTAATGCGTATTTTAATGATTGTTACCTCTATTTTGTCTTATTGGATAAACAGATTCCTGACCAAGGCGAAATACCATGATGCAGATGACCTTGATTTTGAAAAACCGCTTACAGCACTGGTTTGGATAACATCAATATTTTCAATCATTGTTACTTTTATTGCCAGTTATTTCATTATCGGAAATATGCCGGATA
>JAIOTR010000239.1 GCA_021106665.1 Bacteroidales bacterium | reverse complement strand
CTAATGGTATTTCTGAATTCAATTTGAACCCGGTCCTTATCTCTGATTGGCACATGTCCGATATCTGTCCATTCGCGCTGAAATTCTTTTAAAGTTTCAAGGTTGCCGTTTTTATCATCACTGAATTTATACTTCTCGACTTTTTCGATTAATTCTTCTTTTAATTTAAGATTATCGGATTCATGTTTGCCGATATTGGCATAATATTCCGATTTTGAATTAAAGAATTCATCACAAGCAGCCCTGAATCTTTTCCAAACTTTATCGGAATACTTTTTCGGAACAGGACCGATTTTTTTCCACTCTTTTTGCATATGGATCAACTCTTGAGTGGTTCTTTTCCAATCGGTGCTGTTTTTCACAGCTTCAGCCTGAGCACACAAATCAAGTTTGAAGTTATAATTGTTTAACTGCTCTTCTTTTATCTTTTGAAAATATTCCTTTCGTCCTGTAAAGAATGTGTCAAGAGAAGTCTTAAACCGTTCCCAAATTTCATCATTTTGCTTTCTGGGCGCAGGTCCTATAGTTTTCCAAACCTTAAGAAGTTCGGAAATTTGTTCTGTGTTTTCTTGCCAATCCTTTATGTTTTCATTTTCTTTTTGCAGGATTTCTTCAGATTTCTCGCAAAGAGCAGTTTTGGCAATGTAGTTATTATTTTGCCCTTCCTGAAGTTTTTCATAGTGTTCACGGCGCCTTTGGTTGATTTTGTCTGTGGCGCTTTTGAAGCGGTCCCAAATTTCATCTTTTTTATCTTGGGGAACCGGGCCTGTCTGTTTCCACTGGTTGTGATATTTCTGCAGCTGTTTGAAAGATTTGAGAATGGAGGTTTCCAATAATAGCTCTTCAGTCTTTTCGCACAGCCTGATTTTTGATTCCAGGTTCTTTTTTAGGTCAAGGTCTCGTAATTCCTTATTTATTTTAACCTTATCAAAAAACTTTTCAACGAAAAAGTGATAGCTCTGCCATAAATTATTGACTTCATTTTTCGGCACCATCCCAATTTGCCTCCACTTATCCTGCAGTGTCCTGAATTCGTCATATGTCTTTTTCAGGGATTCTTCCGAATCAATGAGGGCTTTTAGTTCTTCAAGTATAATTTTTTTAGCTTCCAGGTTTTGAGTTTTTTGCTTTTCCAGATCCTCAAGAAATATTTGGCGTTTTTGCCTGTATATTCCAAAAGCCTCATTGAACCTTTTTTCAAACTCATCCTCTGATGAATCGTAATCGGTTTTATCGCCACCAGAAGTTATAAATTCATCATATTTCTGATTTTTTTCTTCCTTATTGATTTTCAGAAATGCAACTTTGATAAGGGCAACCTTCTTTTTTATCGCATTGATATCACCATCACGTACAATATCTTCCAATAAAACTACAAGTTCCTCACGGGGCAATTCATTTAGGTTTTCTACTTCTTGGTGTTCTTTAACCTCTAAGTCAGCTTCATGCTTCTCATCCAATTCTTCAGAGTTAGCCTCTTGATCAATAACTTCTTCCTGAACCTCTTTCTTTACTTTTTTCAGCGCCTTTTTTTTCTCATTTGAAGTATCACCTTCAACATCAGTTTTGGATTCGGCCTTTTTAACAGGTTTTTTAGTTTTAGAAGCCTTCTTGACCTTTTCTGCACTTTTATCCTTATCCTGATCGGAATCCTTCACTTTAGCTACTTTTTCTTTAACTTTTTTTGTAGCATCAGACTTAGTCACTGATTTTTTAGTGGTTTTTTTTGTCTTCGCGGATGTCTTAGCCTTATCTGTTTCTGAATTGGCCTTCTTTACTGCGGGCTTTTTCTCCTTTTTTTCTGAAGTTGCGGGCGCTTTCTCAGATTTTTTAACAACCTTTTTGGGTGAAGGTTTTTTTTCTTCACCTGATTTAGCAGAGGGTTTCTTTTTTGAGTTTTTTTCCTGGTCCTCAACAGGTTGTTGTTTTTCCTCTAATTTATCTTCTGTTTTTTTAACAGATTTAGAATTCTCCTCCTGAGATTGTTTGATAACATCGCCAGGATTCTGATTCAGTTGATCCTTCGTTTCCATATAAAAATAATTTCACTATATTGAAATAATAGAAATCAGTCATATGACTGTATATACTTTAGCTTTTTTAAGAATAGCAAAAGTAACAATAATTTATTTGCTTAAACGAAATTACCCACATAAATGAAAAATTTAACGATAATGCATTTGCAATTTGTTTTGGGTAACCTTAATAAATCGAATTGTTTATCCGGGAATTTTTGAATTTATTTACTGCTGAATTAGAAATATCACACTTCTTGCATAGTGAACCAATGATTATTGGAATGGACGTTTGTTGAAAATGAAAAATCCGATATTAATATTGAAGGAAAATGGTTCATTTGCCTGATCGTAATAATTCAAACACATGCTGATAGGACCAAAAGCCGCATGATAAACAAAACTACCGGAAAAAATAAAATACCTTGCTGATAATTCCTTACCATATACGGCTTTGTTCTGATCATTTTTTTTGATCTCTTGCCAAGGTTGAAATACATAACTTTCAGCATGAAATTCCAAGTTTTTAATAATCTTTAATATACCCATTAATCCAACCGCAGCAAAAGTATGGGCACGGAATTGGGGTAAAAATAAAGTCTTACTTTCCGGAATAGGTTCAAATGCAGGCGCTGATAATACAGTAGATGTATAATTGTTAAAAAATGACTTATTGCTTAGGGTTAATGAACCATGAAATCCCAGGTTAAATATTCTGGATGTTTTAAAATAATTGATATACGCAAATCTTAATTGAAGCCAATTATGGTATTTTGATATTACGGTAGTATCCACTGAAGTTGACCCCGGATCATTTGTTTCGTCCCCACTGATGAACCTGCCACATATTCTCATATAAATTCCTTTTGATGGAAATTGCTTTCGATTCAACGAATTTATTTCAAAAATTACTCCGGGACTGTAAAAGTTAAAAGTTGTTTTGTCAGTGGTATCTAGGCGAGAGTACTGATTTGTTTGATAATACTGATCAGTCATGGTTCCATTCGAAAATTCAGTTGAAAATTTGCCATATTTAGTAATTGGAGTACTAACATTAAATTTCCAAAAATTATCCTGCTGGACAAGATAGCTCGGTTTTTCATCTTCGAAAAAATAGGTGCTGGTCTTGAAATAATTCCAGCCATTTAATGTATATGATAACTCAAGGGCTAATGGGATATATCCTGGTATATCAAACCTGATATTGGCGAAACCTGAATTGTGAAACCTGCCCAAATAAGCATTCCCTGTTAAATTTAGCATGTATTTTTGCCAGTGAGTAAATCTCAATTGAAAGAAAATTTCGTTGGTAGTTTTTGATGAAACCAAACCGCCGATTTCAGTTTCGAGCCGGGTACTTTTATCAATATTAAAGAACATATCGTAATAGCCTGAGTCAGAATTGTAAATGAGTTCAGGGCTTACCGATTCAATTTGGTCTTCGGCAAGTATCTTATAATATTGTTTTTTAATTTGATTCATGTTTTCCTCTTTGGAAAACGAACTTCTTTCTAATTTTGCTAGTAATGTTCTTTTCCTGATCAAACGGTTTAAATAGATTTCCTGTTTACTATTGATGCCCCGGTAATGTATATTCCCAATCTTAAAAGAGGGTCTTCTCGAATAAAACTGATTTCTTTTTTCATCTTTTGTTTCAATAGGTTCTTGTATTTTCAATAATTCATTTATTTTGGAAATATGTTCAAGGGTTGCAATATAACCGCTATCGATGAAAGCACGGGTGTTTGAGAAGTCCATAAGATTAATAGGTTTTAAATTAGGCACAATCAGCACCCCGTTCTTCTCATCAATTGAATAATTGGTATTTGCCATTAACATTGATTGTATCTGAGATATAATATCGTCATCCCTGGGAGGCCCATAGTTTGAAGCTGCTTTGCAACCGATGATGATTTCGGGTTCAAATTCGTTTTGCATCACATCTACTGGAAAATTATTGTACATTCCCCCATCAAACATTAGTTTTCCATTTATTTTAATAGGTTTAAGATAGAGAGGAAATGTCATGGAAGCCCTTATTGCTTTATCAACCTGGCCGTCACGAAAAACTACCGACTTGGTTTCAAAAACATCAGAAGCCACACACCTGAAAGGAATATACAGGTCGTCAAAATTATATTCAGCAGCAGCGCCTGGTTCGGCAAATATTTCTAATAATTTGAAATCCAATTCATATGGTGAAATGATATTAGGGGGGAGTTTTATTCGCAATACTGAATCAAAAGTAATTTTAAATATTTGCCAGGAAGCATTTGGATTGTCGGCTTTAAAATAGTAGTTGAATTTGGAACCGGATCCACCGGTTATCCAATTTTGCAACTCTGCAGAGGTAAACAATTTCTCAATTTCGTCCGGGGAATAACCACATGCATATAAGCCACCGATTATTGCCCCCATTGATGTCCCGGCAATATAATCGATAGGAATATTATTTTCTTCAAGCGCTTTTAATACTCCAATGTGAGTTACCCCTTTTGCTCCACCTCCACTCAGAACAACCCCGACCCTTTGACCAATAGTTGGTGTTGTTGCAAGTACAATAAAAAAAATTGAAGCAATATATTTAATTTTTAGCCCCACTATAACAAATTAAAATACAAAATACCGTTTATTGGTTTGTATTGATCAATTATAACATATAAGTCCCTTGCCGGTGGACTTTCTGCCTGTAAAATTAAGTAATATAATAGATGAAAAACGTTCAGGTTATAGTTTTATTTTGGTTAAACTTTTATTAAGGATTGTTCAAGATCAGCAATAATATCTTCAACTTCTTCAATCCCAATCGACAATCTTACAAGCCCGTCGGATATACCAGCTTTTTCTTTGGTCTCTTTTGAAAGCTTTGAATGTGTCATAGAGGCCGGATGCTGTATCAATGTTTCAATTCCACCTAATGATACGGCAAGTAAGGCAAGTTTAACATTATCCATCATGGTTTTGCCCGCATTATAGCCACCATTCAATCCAAAACTGATCATTGCACCCGCACCATCCATTTGTTTTTTAGCGAGTTCATATTGCGGGTGAGATTTCAAACCGGGATACCTGACCCATTCAACTTTTGGATGTTCTTCCAGGTATTCGGCTATTTTAATTGAGCTTTGTTGCGCTTTGTCGATCCGGATGGCTAATGTTTTTAATCCCCTGCGAGTTAGAAATGCCTGATGTGGGTCCATATTGCATCCCACATTCATCATCACACCCCTTAGTAATTTATAGTGTTCTTCAGTTTTGGTCACGATCATTCCGGCAACAACATCAGCGTGGCCATTGATAAATTTTGTCATGGAATGAAGAACAATGTCAACCCCAAGATCAAGTGGTTTCTGAAGGTATGGGCTGCAAAAGGTATTGTCTACACAAACCAAAATGTTATTTTCATGGGCAATTTTACAAACTGCCTTAATATCTGTAATACCAATGGTAGGATTGGCAGGGCTTTCGAGAAAAATGAGTTTTGTATTTGGACGAATTGCATTAATTACTTGATCTATTTCGGTTGCATCTACAAAGTCTGATTCAATATTGAATTTTGGATAAAGTGACTCCATGATTGCCCTCGAAGGGCCATATAATGCATTGTGCCCAATCATATGTGATCCTGAACTTAAAATACCCAGATAAACAGTATTTACTGCTGCCATTCCTGAAGAAGTGGCAATACCTCCAAAACCATTTTCCAACGCTGCAACTGTTTTTTCGAGGTCGTTGATGGTTGGATTACCCAAACGGGTATAAATATATCCGTCACTTTCACCTGAAAAACACTGTGCCCCATGATCAGCGCTTTTGAATGAGAATGTTGAAGTCTGGTAAATGGGTGTAACTGCACTACCTAAATTGTCATGAAAATCTCCTCCATGAACTAACTTTGAATTGAATCCTTTGTCTTTAATATTCATAAGTATATTGTTTAATTTTTATCAATGGTGTCTTGCTTCAATGCAGCAAATGTATACAGATATTTTTGATATAATAAAATTGGCACTCTAAATTATTTCTAAAATGGAACGAAAAATTCTAACAGGCTGAAATCTTTTAACATAAGGCAAATTTGACTTTAATTATGCAATTGTTTGTCATCCATTTATTATTTTTGTCCTTTTAATACATTTTATTACAATGGCAAAAGAAAAAACAAAATCGTATTCTAAAAAATATATTGACGAAGTCCTTAACGATTTCAGGTTAGCCAATGAAAGCCGTCAGGTTAGTTTACTGGGTAGGAGGGAAGCTTTAACCGGTAAAGCAAAATTTGGAATTTTTGGTGATGGGAAGGAGATACCGCAATTAGCAATGTCAAAAGTATTTGCTGAAGGAGATTGGCGTGCCGGTTATTATCGTGATCAGACTTTCATGTTTGCCAGTGGTATTATGAAACTTGAAGAGTTTTTTGCCCAGCTATATGGCGATACTGACGAAGAATTTAATCCTCAAACAGCCGGCCGGTTGATGAATAATCATTTTGCCTCAAAGACCATAGATAAGGAAGGCAATTGGCTTGATTTAACAAAGCTTAAAAATTGCTCGGCGGATATTTCCCCAACGGCAGGTCATATGCTGCGGTTACTTGGCCTTGCCTTCGCCTCTAAATTATATAGGAACAACAAGAAACTTAGAAATGTAAATAAATTTACCATCAAAGGAAATGAGGTTGCATTTGGAACCATTGGGGATTCCTCTACTTCAGAAGGCGTCTTTTTTGAAACATTAAATGCTGCAGGTGTATTACAGGTTCCTCTGGCGATTTCAGTTTGGGATGATGGTTATGGTATTTCTGTTCCAAAAAAATATCAAACGATTAAGCAGAGCATCTCTGACGCATTAAAGGGATTTGAGAAAGATGAGAATGGAGCCGGTTATTATATTTATAAGGCACGGGGTTGGGATTACCCTGAATTGTGCAGGATATACAAGGAAGGAATTGCTAAGTGCCGTAAAGAACATGTTCCGGTCATTTTTCACATAAGTGAGTTAACCCAGCCTCAGGGTCATTCTACTTCAGGATCGCATGAACGATATAAATCGAAGCAAAGGTTGGAATGGGAAGTTGAATTTGATGGTATCAGGAAAATGCGGGAATGGATCATCAAAGAAAAAATTGCATCAGATGAAATACTTGATAAAATAGAAAATAATGCAATAAACAGGGCCAAAGAAGCGAAGAAAAATGCCTGGGATAATTACATGACCCCCTTAAAGCAAAAAAGGGAAGAGTTTTTGAAGATGGTAGATATAACTACCTGTAATTGTGCTAAAACCGATAAAATAGATGCCATTAAAAGGGAATTGAAAATGGCTGCTGAACCCATCAGAAAGGATATCGTTTCATCTGCTCGAAAAATCCTGAGATTAATATGTGACCAATGCAGTAATCCTTCAAATTCCTTGAAAAAGAATGTGACACGATGGTTAGATAATGAAACAACTGAAAATATTGAGCGATACAATTCTTATTTATATGCTAATTCTCTTAGATCAGCCCTGAAAATTAAACCGATTGATCCAATAATTAATAAGGATGCACCATTGGTGCCGGGAAGAGTCATATTACGAGATAATTTTGATAGTTTATTTGATAAGTATCCACAGCTGCTTGTTTTCGGTGAAGATGTCGGTAAGATCGGTGGTGTAAATCAAACTTATGAAGGGCTGCAGGAGAAATATGGGGACTTAAGAATATTTGATACCGGTATCAGGGAAGCCACCATTGTTGGACAAGGATTAGGGCTTGCTATGAGAGGTTTTCGGCCAATTGCTGAAATCCAGTACTTTGATTATTTAATGTATGCGTTGCAAGTGATGTCAGATGATATTGCTACGCTTCAGTATCGTACTAAGGGAGGGCAAAAGGCCCCACTCATAATAAGTACACGCGGACATAGGCTCGAAGGCATTTGGCATTCAGGTTCGCCATTGAGTATGGTTATTAATTCAATCAGGGGTATGTATGTATGTGTGCCACGGAATATGACACAGGCAGCAGGATTTTATAATCTGTTTCTGGAGTCTGATGATCCGGCATTGATTATTGAGCCACTTAATGGTTATCGTCTAAAAGAAAATATACCTTCCAATTTTGGTGAATTTAAAACACCTGTTGGTGTTCCTGAGATTATGGAAAAGGGACATGACATTACGATTGTTACCTATGGTTCCTGTGTCCGAATTGCTATGGATGCTGTGAAACAGCTAAAGGAATTTTCAATATCCTGTGAGTTAATTGACGTTCAAACTTTATTGCCTTTTGATTTGGATCACATAATTTCTAAATCACTGCGGAAAACAAATAAAATTGTATTTTTTGATGAAGATGTTCCTGGCGGGGCAACAGCTTTTATGATGCAGAAGGTGCTGGAAGAACAAAAAGGGTATTATCACCTTGATGCTGAACCAAGAACCATTACTGCAAAAGAACATCGGGCAGCCTACAGTACGGATGGGGATTATTTCTCAAATCCAAATGCCGAAGATGTTTTTGACGCAGTTTATAATCTGATGCACGAATCAAATCCAACAAAATATCCAAAGATATTTTAACTTTCCTCATAAGGGTAAGAAAATTGATGAATCAAAGTTCAAATATATGGCGAAAATATCTGGGTATTGACCATATCCTGCTTCTGGTTATTGTAATTGCAGGTACTGTTTTACGATTTTATAATTTTTCGGAATTACCGTATTCTTTTGATGAGTTTTCAGCGCTTTTCAGGACACGTTTTGATAATTTCCGCGACTTAATTTATTTTGGTGTAAAAACTACAGATACACATCCGGCAGGTGTTCAGGTATTTATGTACTACTGGGTTAAAGTGTTTGGTGAATCTGAGGTTTTTGTAAAGTTTCCATTTATTGTTTTTGGCATTCTTTCTATTATTTGGGGGTATAAAGTTGCAACTAAGTGGTTTAATCCGACTGTGGGTTTGTTCACAGCTCTTTTCCTTTCGGTATTGCAATATCCAATAACCTACAGCCAGTTTGCCAGACCTTATGTAAGTGGGTTGTTTCTTTGCCTGCTAATGGTTTGGTATTGGACCATGTTGGTCTTCCATTCAGAAAAAAAACCTATCCGAAATGTAATCGGGTTTGCATTGTCAGCAGCATTATGTGCCTATAATCATCATTTTAGTTTATTGCTGGTTGGATTGGTGGGTATTTCCGGATTATTTTTTATCAAAAAGAAATGTTTAATAAAATATTTAATTACCTGTGCATTGATATTTGCCCTTTACACCCCTCATTTATCGATTTTCTTTACGCAATTAGGCCGGGGAGGTGTTGAGGATTGGTTGAGCAAACCCGAACCGAATTTTATTTTGGATTATTTTCAATACATATTGCATTTCAGTTATGGATTAATTGGAATTACCTGTATTTTAATTTTCCTGGGATTTTTGTTTCTTTCTAAAGAGATAAAACAAACTAATAAGTTTAGGTTACTTGCTTTGCTTTGGTTTACCATAATTTTTTTAGTGGGATATTTCTATTCGGTTTATGTCAATGCTCTTTTACAATATTCGGTTCTTTTATTTACATTTCCGTTCCTAGTCATTTTTGTTTTTTCCTTTTATAAAGACCTTAAACCGGTTTATAAAATTATTATCGTTTTGGCTTTTATGGCAATGAGTATTTATACGCTGATTTATGAAAGAAATCATTATGAGATTCAATACAAATCAGCCTATAAAGAAATATTAGTTGAGTCGGATAAAATAAATGCTAAGTATGGTAAAAAAAATGTTACCACCATTATTCGATTGCCTCAAAATATAAAAGAGTATTATCTTCAAAAACTTGAGATAGATGGCGAGAATTATTATGATATCGATAGTTTAGGAGATTTCAAACAGTTCCGGAAATTCTTAAGCAGTCAATCTTCTGAGTATTTAATAATGGGTTGGTCGTCAATTAGCAGGATTGAGTATAAACTAATAGCTGAAGAATTTTATCCATTTGTAATTGCCAAACAAAACTGGTTTAAAGGAAATTTATTTGTCTATTCCAGGACGAATCCGGATGTGCAAGATTTTAATTCTGCCGATAGCATTATCTATTCATCAATAAATTACTTTGACCATTTTTCAGAAGGCTGGGAAGATGTTGTATTATCTTACCAATTGGCTCCTGGTGTTAATTATGATGGGGATCAAATTTTAAGGTTGAACAAATATTTTGAGTATACTCCATCATTTAGTGGAGAGCTTGAAAAAATCTCGAACAGCGGAACCAATGAAATTTATATTTCTGTTGATATGTATCTCCCGGGTAAGATGGCAAATCCTACATTGATTTGTGATTTTCTTTCTGAAGGTAAGCGAATTGATTGGCGGGCCTCAAAAATTGCGGAGTTTATTGATGAACCGAATAAAAGGCTAAAGGCTTATCTCGCAGTTAAACTGGTAGATGTTGATTTGGATCATCCTGATATTATTGTTTCCACTTATATCTGGAATCCGGGTTTTGAGGATGCCTTTATTGACGATTTTAAAATTGAAGTAAGAGAAGGTAATCCTGTTATCTATGGATTATATGAAAAGTTTTAGGAAGATTTTCCTTAATTTTGAATCATTAAAAAATATTTGAAATCATTTTTTTGTTATAGGATACAAGGAAAATATTAATTGATAAGTAAATAGATGCACGATATTGAACCACATTATAGCTGGAGACATCTGTACATTGCATCCGAAGATAGCAGGTCTCCGTTTTATGGCAGGGAATACAGTGAAATTGAGTTTTCAAATACTATTTACGACCATTTTATTCATCCACAGTGGGATCAGATTGGTTCATCTACACTTTACATCAAATTACTCTATGTTAGTTATGAGAATGGATTCTGTATTATTGAATTGTTAGGTGAATGGAACGACTGTCTTTATAATGACATAATGTACCTGAAGAGAAATATAGCTGATGCTTTAATAGAGTACGGAATTAGTGAGTTTATCCTTCTTGGAGAAAATGTTTTGAATTTTCATGCATCGGAAAATGATTATTACCAGGAATGGGCTGATGATATTGAAAATGGGTGGATTGCATGTATAAACTTCAGGGATCATATACTTGATGAAATTCAAGATGCTTATTTGGATTATTATCTGGCAGTTGGGGGCTCATTAAACGATATATCGTGGCGGAACCTGTCACCATTGCAGGTTTACGAAAGAGTAAAGAGTCACATCAAAAAGCGACTGCCTGTTTAAATATTTGGATAATACAAATACATTAGTTACTTTCGCATTTCAGGTCGTTTAGCACATTTACATGAAAAAGCTTTTTAAACTCGTAATACGAGGAAAAGTCCATGGTGTAGGATTTCGTTTCTCATGTATGGAAGCTGCATACCGTTTTGGAGTCAAAGGTTTTGTGAGAAATAAATCGGATGGTAGCGTATATGTCGAAGCCGAGGGAATGGAGGAGAATCTTAACCTTTTCAGACAATGGTGTCGGAAAGGACCTCTATGGGCTCAGGTAAACGAAATCGAGGAAGAGGAAATTAATGGAATAAAGGATTATAAGTCTTTTGATATAATTAAACATTAAGTTTTACTGCCCGAATTATTTCCCGTTTTCCTTTTGGTCCGGGAATCCTTTCTGTTTT
>JAIOTR010000142.1 GCA_021106665.1 Bacteroidales bacterium | reverse complement strand
TTCTGGGCATTTACTTTTGCAGAAATTAAGAATAGTACGCAACCGATAATCAAAGTAGTCCTTTTCATTTTTCAAAATTTATGTGAAAAATCCAAAAATAAATAATTTTAAATAAACCAGAACCAAGGATTTGGATTTTATCTAACCACTTAATTATACAAAATCCGTCATTTAAGGTTTCAAATAGTAATATTCATCATATGAAAAAGCCCATATATAGTATAATTTCCATGAAAAATCTTGCAATCTTATCAATATTATTTTTATAGTTTTGTATTATGGTATTTGTCACAGGAGGTACTGGATTTTTAGGTGCTCATCTTATTTATCATCTTCTTAAAAAAGGGAAAAAGGTCAGAGCCCTGAAGAGAATCAGTAGTAACTTCGATCTCTTTAACAGGGTATTTTCATTTTATTCTGATACGACTCAAGAATTAAAAAATTCTATCGAATGGGTGGAAGGGGATATTCTTGATGTTTATTTGCTGGATGAAGCTTTGCAAGATGTTTCCGTGATTTATCATGCAGCTGCTGTGGTTTCATTTCAACCCGGAGATAAAAAGAAAATGATGCTTTCAAATATTGAAGGAACAGCCAATCTTGTAAATGTTGCCATTAGGAAGAATATCCAGAGTTTTTGCCATGTAAGCTCAATTGCTGCCATCGGGCGTGCGGATAATGAAAAAGTCATTGATGAAAATACAATCTGGAAAGCGTCGAAACGAAATTCCAATTATGCTGTCAGTAAATATGGTGCAGAACGGGAAGTTTGGAGGGGCATGGAAGAGGGGTTAAATGCCGTGATTGTAAATCCTTCAATTATGTTAGGTCCCGGTGAGCTTAATAGCGGCGCTGGAAAACTGATCTCAACTGTTCTTAATGGATTAAAATTTTATACAACAGGGATAAACGGATATGTTGATGTTCGTGATGTGGCTAAAGTTATGATAGAACTGGTTGAAAAAAATATTACCTGTGAAAGATTTATCCTTTCATCTGAAAATCTTACCTACAAGGAAATATTTAAACAGATAGCAATAAATGTTGATAAATCCCCACCACTTTATAAAGCCAGGCAGTGGATGGGAGAGGCCATGTGGAGACTGGAATATATTAAAGGTCGTATAATCAATTCCAAACCGCTTATCACAAAAGAAACTGCTAAAACAGCGAGGAACAATTATAATTATTCCAATGAAAAATTAACCAAAGCGATTGATTTTAAGTTTTTACCTGTCAGCGAATCCATTAAGGATGCGTGTGATTATTATTTGAAAGTTACAAATTCATGAATTCGACGGGAAAACCTGCCATATCGAAGCAAGCAGATGTGGCGGGGATATGGCAGGTTGAAAATGGAATTCGAATTTTGAATTTCCCAATAGAATAGTTATTTGATTATCTTTGTCGCAAATTTTAAAATCAAAATTTCATAGTTAAAATATGAAAAAAGTTGCACTTATATACTGGCCCGAAGGTGGAAATGTTGAAGCCGTTGCTGATAAAATTATAGAGCACTATGGTAGTGATACTATAACAAAATATTCAATTGCCAATATCAGGAAGGAAGATTTAGCTGAATCGGGCTACTGGATCATAGGTGGATCTACCGTGGGTTCACATGTTTGGGAAGATGCAGACGATTCCAACAAATGGAATGATTTATTTAAGATGTTGGACAAGATTGATCTTGGTAATAAAATTGTTGCATTTTATGGTTTGGGCGACCAGGTTTTGTATCCCTCCCATTTTTTAAATGGATTAGGAATTTTCCAGGAAGAATTTGAAAAAAGGAAAGCGAACATTGTCGGGCAGTGGCCAATAGAAGGTTACGATTTTTACGAATCGGAAGGATTGAAAGGAAATCATTTTTTTGGATTGGCATTAGATGAGGATAACCAGGAAGAACTTACCGATGAACGAATTACCAAGTGGCTTGAAATAATAAAAAAGGAATTTAAATAAGCAATATAGAATTTACAATTCATTATCAGATGTAAAAGTCCTTCTCGTTTTCGGGAAGGACTTTTTTTGTAAATTTGGTGAAATAATAAATCTTATAATTATGAAAACCCAAATTTTAACAACATGCTTTATTTTCACAATATTTCTTGTTTTTAACTTTTCTGGATTCTCCCAAATTCAGATCGACACCAATGTTACAACTGAGCAACTGGTAGAAAAGTTTACCGGTCCAGGTATCATTGCTGTTGATAATATTACTTACCAGGGAGTAAACCAGGCAAGGGGTGTTTTTACCAATGCCGAATCAACAAATCTTGGTATGAACAATGGCATTTTTTTATGTACCGGTTCTGGAGCCAACATTCCCGGCCCGAATTTAGCATCAAATACTGGCACTGGTAACTGGATTGGCGGCCATCCTTCTTTGCAAGCAATATCAACCGGGATAACTTATGATGCTTCTGTTCTGGAATTTGATTTTATTCCTATAAATGATACCTTACGATGCAAATATTCATTTGGCTCTGAAGAATATAATGAGCACGTTTTTTCTGAATATAATGATCTTTGCGCCATGTTTTTAACCGGGCCAGATCCCATGGGCGGAATGTATGCTGATAAAAACATTGGAATTGTTCCTGGTACTTATAATACCAGTATGGCTATCAATAATGTTAATAACGGAAATTGGCCTCCGGGTGTTGTTCCTGCCGGGCCTTGTTCATATTGTTGGTACTACAGTGACAATACAGGAGGACTTACACTGGAATATGATGGATTTACGACAGTATTATTGGCCTGGACTTTAGTTATCCCTCTTGAAGCATACCATATCAAAATCGGTATTGCCGATGTAAACGGTTATGGATATGATTCGGGGATTTTCCTGGAAGAGCAAGGCTTGTATTTTCTTGGTCCGGCTGAATTAACTTCTTATCAATTTCTAATGGAACATAATCCCGGATTAAGTTTTGATGTAACAGGGGTGATCATGGGGAATGATATTTATGTTGAAGTTCCTTATGGGACTGATATCACAAACCTGGTTGCCGGTTATGAAGATAAGGGAGCTTATGTTTATGTTGACGAAGTGCTTCAAAGTACCGGTGTGACTTCAAATGATTTTACAGACCCAGTGGTTTATCACCTTCAAGGGTATGAAATAGCGGATTATACGGTTTATGTTGATATTGTTACGGATATTTGGGAAAACATTCAACCAGAAGTTATGGTATATCCTAATCCTGCGAATGAGAAAGTTTGTTTTGAGTTCGAAGTTCGATGCTCGAAGTTCGATGTTATGATAGATATTGATGATGTTTTTGGAAGGAAGATTACTAGCCTTTTTGAATATCAAAATTCAAACAATGTTTGCAAATTTTATTGGGATACCAAGAATGTACCTTCAGGGATTTATTTTTACAATACAAATATTAACGGATACCCGAAAAGTGGGAAAATTGTAATTCAGAAATAATACCTGTTATTTTTCCAACACTTTAAACTCTGTCCTTCTGTTTTGTTGTCTGCCTGCTGCAGTGTCGTTTGAAGCTATTGGTTGTGAAAATCCGTAACCTTCAAATAATAATCTTTCCTTACTTATTCCTTTTCCTGTCAGATAATTAACAACCGCTTTAGCACGGTTTTCTGACAAACTTTGGTTATAGGATGCTGAGCCAATATTATCGGTATGCCCCGAAATTTCAATCTTAAGCGTTGGTAATTCATCGAGTAATTTGTAAAGCCGATCAAGTTCTGCAACAGATTCATCCCGCAAAGTGGATTTGTTAAAATCGAAGAAAATATTGTTCAGGACGATCTTTATTCCCACTTCCACTTTTTTCAATAAAATATCTTTTTGGATTTTTTTAGCCTCAGCATCTTCAGGGATATCAAAATTTTCGGAGTGAAACAGGTATTCTTTTTTACTGACAGAAATACCGTAATTCATTCCGGGTTTAAGTGAAATCAAATAGGCTCCTGAATTGCTGTTCGATTCAAAATTCGCCATCAATTCATTTTTAGAATTATCAATAATTTCTATAGTGGCTTGTAAGGGTGTTAGTGTTTCCGAATCAAGTATAACTCCTTCCAGAATGGTGTTTTGCTCAATTCTATGTGCAGGTTGAGGAGCTGCCTTCAAATATGCAAAATGAACTTCTCCTGCATTTACGATCATGGGTTTGGATGCTCCGAGAAATGCAATCATATATACATCCTGTCCACCGAAACCATCTTTCTTTTTTGAGGAATAATATCCGCGTTGCCCACTTGCTGCCATGGTAAAAAATACATCATCGTCCGGGGTATTGATCGGGTAGCCTAAATTTACCGGATTGGTCCATGATCCATCTTTATATTCTGATTTAAAAATGTCAAACCCACCCATGGTATTGTGCCCGTTTGAACTGAAATATAAAGTGTTTCCATCCAGGCTGATAAAAATTCCTTCTTCATCATAGGGCGTATTAATTGTGGCGCCGATGTTTATGGGTCGCTGCCACTTGTTTTTTGCATCTTTTTTTGTGTAATAAATGTCCTGCCCTCCATAACCATCTTCTCTTAAGCTGGTGAAATAAAGTTTGGTTTTATCAAAAGTCAGGGCAGCTGATGCTTGCTTTTGTCCGTCATTAATATTATTCGGCATTCTTTCAGGATATTCATACATATTGTCAACGAGGCTGCTTTCGTACAATTGGTTTCCTCCTGATGATTTGTAAACGTAAAGAATGGTGCCATCCTATGAAATGCCCGCAGTTGCATCATGGTTCATGCTGTTTCGCGCGTAGGT
>JAIOTR010000008.1 GCA_021106665.1 Bacteroidales bacterium | reverse complement strand
TTGGTATATCCTCATTTTTTAGTAAAATTTCGATATCATTTAAAGTTTTGATGTGAGAATCTTGAATGACTTTGAAATAAACTTCAATAATCCAAAAACATATTGCCAATAGTCCGCTAGCTAGCAAGATGTATATGTTTGAATCTTTGAATCCTAATGCCAAACCCGCGCTACCTGCGGTTACACTCCATGTTTTTGTTCGTAAAAAATATTCATCGTACCTTTGTACAAATTCGAAAAGTTTGTAGTATTCGTTAAATATTTTGTCTTTGACCAGATTTGAATTCATTAATTTTCTATTCACCTACATAGATTAGATGGCCAAATAGCTGTAGTTAATTACGGTTATTTGCCGCTACAAAGTTAAAAAATATAAACAATACAAGGTATTAGTATTCACCTTTGTTTTATATTGAAATGTGAAATACGGCTAAAATGCAGCCTGTTTCTAATACGCGGCTATTTTGCCGTAAAGTACTTTTTCGTAAACTTTATAACATATCGATATCATAGATAAACAGGTGTGTTTAATGTGAATGTTGGTTTTGGAAATGCATATTAAAATATAAAGAAGTGTTGAATTTGAGGAAAGCTATCGGTGCTGAACAGGTCAGTGGGGTTGCATCCAAAACCGCCATATAAATCTCTAATATAACAACCGCTTGAAATCAAGGATAAATTCTGGGCAGGGCAGGCGGTACAACGGCAGGTTCGGAAATTTTCTAAAGCCGATTGCAGATATCTGATAGCTGAAGCTCTAGAACTTTATCGAAATCGTAACGTTAAAAGTTGCGGTATTTTATTTGACGAAGTTGGCATCTATATGGTAGCGTTTTTATCGATTTTATGGATTTAGAGATTTATTCATGACGGGATTGATAGAATAATTGTCTCAAAGGGCATTTGTTTTATCACAATACCTCTGCCGGGAATTATCTAATGCAACTACCTTTTCAATTAACACTGAATTTTAACGGCGGTCAAATTGATAATACCCCCCAGGCAGAAATACCCATTGATAAATATTTTCCTGAAGATGAGGCCAATGAGCTTGCAGCTCTGGAGTCCTACAACAAGCATTTATACCGACCCAATACTTATTTACATAAATGGTGGGCTCGTCGTTCCGGCACGACCTTTCGCTATATACTTAAGCAACTGGTAAGCGACACGACCAAAAGAAATTTTTATGACGCTGGAGGCCTGGAAGGTAAATTCATTTTTGATCCCATGATGGGTGGTGGGACGACCCTTCATGAAGCCATTCGAATGGGAGCAAATGTTATAGGCGTGGATATTGATCCGATCCCTGTTCTTCAGGCAAAAGCAAGCCTAACTCAATCTTCCCTGAAACACAAAAAGGATATATTTAGCAGGTTTCTCAACATGTTAAGGGAGAAGCTGTCTCCATTATTTAAAACTTCCTGCCCAACCTGTTCCCTGGAAAGTGAAATCCAGTTTATATTGTATGGACTACAGAAAAAGTGTTCATGCAGCGAAGTAATTTTTATCGATAGTCTTTTATTACGACAGAACAATCACAATGATGTAAACATCTGTTCAACATGCCATGAAGTTTACAAAGGCGAAACTCATACCTGCAAGAAGCAAGTAAAGATTCCATTAATTTTAAAGGGTACCCGGTATTGCGAAAAGTGTGGCTCTATTTTTACCGACGTTTTAGATGAACCATTTTCAAAGCGCTATATTCCTCTGGTAATTGTTGGGACATGCCAAGAACATGGGATGTTTTTTAAATCATTGGACAAGGTTGATCTGGATTTAATAAGCCAGGCACTTTCTCAAGCCAAAGATATAAAATTTGGTAACTCCCAGTACTTCCGTATCCCCAAAGGCCCAAAATCCAGAGACCTTTTACGTCGAAGTATTAACAATTTTAACGAGCTGTTTACTCCCAGGCAATTACTCTATTTGACAGCTTCTTTGAACTTTCTGTCAGAACTATCTGCTAAAGATCGATTATGGTTAGCTTTGCTGATTTCGACTTCTTTAGAGTTCAATTGTCTTCTATGCGGGTATAAGGGAAGTGATATTCGAAGGCCTGGTGCTATTCGTCATGTATTTTCCCATCATGCTTATTCATTTCCATACACGGCTTTGGAAAACAATCCTGTGTTTTCCGGCAACACTTCTGGCACATTGAACAGACTTTTTAATGACCGTATCCAAAAAGCATGGAAATGGGCTATTAAGCCTGTTGAAACCATAATAAATGATGGTCGCCCTTCAAAAATAAAAATCAGCGGGGAGATAGATGCGGGCGAACCAGTGAACGACTGGAAATCCTTGAGCCGGGGAGAACGAAAATTTTTAATGCTCCAGGGGGATGCTGCTGGCGTTGATCTTCCTGATGAAATAGCAGACTATGTGGTTACCGATCCTCCATACTTTGACAGCGTACAATACAGTGACTTGTCCAACTTCTTTCGCTCATGGTTGAGCCTTTTCTTGCCCAGCGAAGCAGACTGGTATTACAATCCCCTTGAATCTGCGGTATCAGAGGGAGGTGCCTCAGACGGCCGTAAATATGGTGAAGCCCTA
>JAIOTR010000276.1 GCA_021106665.1 Bacteroidales bacterium | reverse complement strand
GTAATTTGCACCATGACAGCTTTGGTGTTGATCTTTACAGGAAGTTATGAAAACCCTTACGCACTTGAAGGAGCACAATTGACATCTGAAGCGTTTTCTTCAGTCATATCCTGGTTCCCTTATGTGCTGGTGATAGCGATTTTCCTCTTTGCTTTTTCAACCATGATCTCATGGTCATATTATGGCCTGAAAGGTTTTGATTATTTACTCGGTGACCTAACTGAAAAATACTTAAAAAACAGGAACATTGCAAAATATACCTATTTCATCATATTTCTCGCTTTCATCGTTGTTGGCTCTTCGTCCAACCTGGGAGCGGTGATGGATTTCTCTGATATGATGATCCTATCTATGGCATTCCCCAATATTCTTGGATTACTTATCCTTGCCCCCGAAGTAAAACGGGATTTAACTGATTATTTGAAAAAGTTGAAAAGCGGGGAGATTAAGAGGTATAAGTAGGGAAATAAGTAATAAAGTGAATAATTAACGCGAATTTTAATTTTTATTCATTTAGCAAGACTGCAATTTTATTAATCATAGTATCAAATTCTTCCTTTTCAAATAGCCGTGTTAAAAAAGCAATCTTCCCTTGCTTATCAATTACCACATTCCTAGTCACTCCGCTCTTTTTGTGGGCAAATATTCCAAAAATATCAGCATTAGGATCCAATGCCATGGGATAGGTTGTTCCCATATCTTCCTGGAATTTAATAACCGTTTCCAATGGTTCATCATAATCCACTCCGATCAGTACAAAATCATCATCCTTGAATCTTTGCCACACTTCTTTCTCCAGATGGGGCATTTCTTTCCGACACACTCCGCACCAACTGGCTGTAAATTGTAAAACAACAACTTTCCCTTCTAACGATTTTAATGTTTGGCTGCTACCATCAATAAATTGGAATTCAATATTTGGTACAGTATCTCCAATTTCACAAGTATATCCCCTGTTTTCATAAGTTTCCGGAGAATTGCATGTGATTATTGTGAATACTAATAAAGCTAATAAAAATAATGTCTTCAGTTTCATAAGTATGAATTTTGGGTGGACGACAAATTTCCTCTATGTGAATATCAAATTACACTTCTTAACAAAATAATAACTTTTAAAAATTATGTTGATTTTATCTACGAATCCTTTGTGAAAACTTGGTGTCTTGGTGCTTTTGTGGCAAACATTTTTTCCTGCCACTAAGACACAAAAACACGAAGGATCACTAAAACAACAATATAATGGAAATTTGTCATGCACCCTGAATTTTTGCAAAGTAAAAATAGTTGATATTAATACTAAGCCAGATAATTTAACATTTCTTTAAACTTTTTATCAATAGTAATAATAAATATTTACTTTTGTACCATACAAAACAACCGATGAAAACTATTGTCTTCATACCGACCTGTTAATATTGCCTGAGAAGGTTCCACATCTCTATTTCGGGTAGTTAATACTGGCAAATCATTGCGGGAGCCCCGCACAATTTTACAATTTATTTATTTTTTAACATTTTAATTTTAGGAAAAAATCTATGAAAACATTTACACTTTTTACCCTTGCTGTGGAATTATGTGCCGTCCCGTATGGACCAAATAATCCATTATCACGCAAAAAGAATATTGAATTGAATGAACATGTTAAACGAAAACAAAATGAATAAAATATATAAACTAACTTTGAAATTTTCATCATTAATGTACAAAGGCAACATTAAATATAAAAGATTAGTACAGGACGTAAAAGAGGCCATTGCCGGAACCGAACAGGACTTTACAACGGGTAGTTTAAAAAGGGCAATCTTTCTGTTATCTGTACCGATGGTATTGGAAATGGTGATGGAATCCATTTTTGCTGTTGTGGATATCTATTTCGTTTCCAGGCTGGGAGCCGAAGCTGTTGCCACAGTTGGCATAACCGAATCGCTGGTTACCATTGTGTATGCCATTGGTATTGGATTAAGTATGGCCACCACTGCTTTGGTATCCAGAAGGATTGGGGAAAAAAATCCTGAAGGAGCTGCTAAAGCTGCTTTTCAATCGATTATTACAGGATTGTTTGTTTCGCTATTGATAGCTATTCCAGGAATCATTTATGCTTCTAAGCTGTTGCAGGTAATGGGAGCCTCAGAAGAGATCTATGCCAATATGAGTAGTTATACCGCCATTATGTTGGGAGGGAATGCTGTGATTATGTTGCTCTTTATCATCAATGCGGTATTCAGGAGTGCAGGTGATGCAGCTATCTCCATGCGTGTACTATGGGTCGCTAACATCATCAACCTGATACTGGATCCCATGTTGATCTTTGGGATCGGACCATTTCCTGAACTGGGTGTAATGGGCGCTGCCGTTGCTACCAATATCGGTCGCGGACTGGCGGTGATTTACCAGTTTTACCTTTTATTCAAAGGAAATGGAAGGGTGAAACTATTGGTTAGTCATATTTCTGTTCATCTTCAAACTATCCGGTCGTTATTGAAATTATCTGTGGGAGGGATCGGCCAGAATGTGATTGCCATGTCGAGCTGGATCGGATTGGTCAGGATCATTTCAGAATTTGGAAGTGAAGCCATAGCAGGTTATACCATTGCCATCCGTATTATTGTATTCTCCTTATTGCCTTCATGGGGGATCAGTAATGCCGCGGCAACACTGGTAGGACAAAACCTCGGAGCTAAAAAGCCCGGTCGTGCTGAAAAGGCGGTGTGGGCTGTGGGTAAAGTGAATATGGCCTCCATGGGTATCATAAGTGTGATCCTGATCCTGTTCCCTTCGGCATTTATCCGGTTGTTTATTGATGATCCTGCCGTAATTTTTAGCGGCGCTGCAAGTTTGAGAATACTGGCATATGGATTTATTCTATATGGATTAGGAATGGTAATGGTTCAGGCATTGAACGGGGCAGGGGATACCCTTACACCGACTAAGATCAATTTCTTCTGCTTCTGGCTATTGGAAATACCATTGGCCTATTTTCTTGCCCTAAGCCTGGGTATTGGGGAAACCGGTGTTTATTATTCCATTGTGATTGCTGAGTCGGTCATGACCATTGCAGCAGCCTGGTATTTTAAACGAGGGAAATGGAAATTAAAGGAGGTTTAAAATTAATTCTTTAAATGTTTCACGCCCGCCTGAACTATTCGGGAAGGCAAAGAGCGCATGAGGAGTGCAAAGAACGCTAAATATTTTTTTTCGAGATAGAATTTTGCGGGCTTGGCGAACTTCTTTGCGTCATTAGCGTGAAATAAAATTTTGATTATTGCTTAACAGGAGGATTGTTAAATCTGCAAAACCTTTGCCCCTCGTATTTTTCTTTCTTTTCATTTAGAATAGCGTCTGCTGGAAGTCGTTATATTTTACCACATTATTATTATGAAATCAACTCATCAAATGAATATAAATGTAATACTTTTATTTTATTCGGCATGGATTTATTCAAGGGATTTTTG
>JAIOTR010000526.1 GCA_021106665.1 Bacteroidales bacterium | reverse complement strand
GCGATGATTGATGCTATGAAATATTGGATATTAGAAGCGAATGTTGATGGTTATCGTTGTGATTATGCAGATGGTGTTCCTTATGACTTTTGGAAACGTGCATTTGATACTCTGACATCAATTCCCAACAGAGAATATGTTCTTTTAGCCGAGGGCAGCAGAAATGACCATTTTACTGCCGGATTTGAAATGACTTATGGCTGGGACTATTACAATAAATTAAAAGGTGTGTATGAAGGTCAGGCAGCAAGCGGTTTGACTACAACACATAATAATGAGTACAGTAATATCCCGGAAGGGAAGCACAAACTAAGGTTCACCACCAACCATGATGAGTCGGCCTGGGACAATACCCCAATGGTTCTGTTTAATGGAAAAGATGGTGCTTTAGCAGCTTCTGTAGTGACTATTTTCATGGGTGGTGTACCTTTATTTTACACCGGTCAGGAAGTTGGAAGAGTTGATATAGTCCCGTTTTTCTCCAACTCACCCATCAATTGGGACGATAATCCTGATATGCTTCAGGCTTACAAAGATTTGATGGATTTTTATTCTCAATCAGAGGTGGCAAGAAAGGGAACCAGTGAAAGTTATTTGCATGCTGATGTTGTTTGTTTAAAAAAGTCATATGGCAATGTTGAACTTGTAGTTATTGTCAATGTAAGGGATAATACTGTTAGCTATTCAATTCCGGGTGTTTTACAAAATACCAACTGGATGGATGCTTTAACCAATGAATCAGTGACTTTAGAAACGTCTTTACTATTAGGAAATTACCAATATATCATTTTAAAGAATTAAAATTGACACTGATTAAGCGCACTATTATTTATTTTCGTTAAAAATTATTGCTATGGAAAAAGATATTAGGCGCGAAATTGAAAAAGAAAAAAGACGTGAAAAATCAATGGAAGAAAACAAGAATACAATGTTGAAACAGAAGACTTTGATGTTAGCTACCCCGGGATAACAGATGAATTGGAATTGAAGCAATTTGCCGAATCAGTGGAAGTCGTTCAATGGTATCATATTCAAATTTGGATAAAAATTAACCGGGCACTTAGCAGTTCTTATGAAGAGCACGAGGATGGCGATATGTTTGAGGGATTTCCTAAAGATTCTGATGATTCTGCAATGGTGGCATTGAAGGGTATTGATAGCTCAATCGGTGCATGGGGCTATCTTCTTGACAAACTTATCCCCGAAAGGGAAACCATAAAGCCAATGATCAGGATGCTATTGTGGTTAAGTTTTGAAGTGGAAAAAGAATTCCCAAACGCAAAGGATTTTGTGTGGCCTCCAAAATCAGAATAAATTTTGACAGCTTATAGAAACGTATAATATCATTATGCTTTAACTTGAATTTTGCCTTTCCCCTTTCCAAACAAACCAAAAATCATAAGGATTACAAAAACGCTAAAAATCAATAACATCTCAAGCCAATATTTTCCCGGCTCTACCCATATTTCTTTAAAGACATTCCAACGGCCCAGGATTTCAACAAAATTCCAGAAGATAATTACCGTAGGGATAGCATAACGAATGGCATATCCTATTTTCGTGATTCTCACAAGTTTTATGAATAAATACCCTGACCAGAGTAATGATCCGAAAGCAACGAAATAAGTTACAGGATGACGATCGCCAAGGAAATTGGAATCGTAAACAAATAACAATACAAGGTAAAAGGTCCAAAGCAGGGCAATCAACTCCATCATTGTGGACATGGCAAAATTGTGCGATACCGGTTGCAACTTTACAGCATCACGAATTTTCAGTTTTTGCTGAAACCAGTTAAAAAATCTACAGCCCGATTTTGAACTTAGGAAAAAAAACATCATCATTATAGCCCAAAAACCAATGGACGAAGGCATAATTAAATATTCAGGCTTTGTAACGACTTCTCCGTTTTCCATTAATGGAGCTACATTGCATCTGTTGGCATAATAAACAAACGCAAACTCTATCCAGCCTGTCCAGATAAATAAACCACCAAAGAGGCCAAGAAAAGTAGATTTTGTTTCTTTATTGATTATCGTACCCCAAACAACTAAACCAAAACCTAATATGCCCAAAATTATAGCAGCATGATATATGTACTGATGGCCAAAAGATTTCTCCATAATGATCATGGCTGCATGGCCCAACGGCATTGTAAGCAATACAATAAGAAATGCTAAAATTCCGATTAAAGGTTTTTTCAATCTCTGTTTTTTTAAATCTGTCTATAAATTCCTGCGCAAAAATAAAAAGAATAGTTAATTGAAATGATATTAATCCTATCTACTAATCCTTTTTGTTAACGTAGTGTATTACAAAAATGGTATTTTAGCTGGTGCAATGTACCTTCGATGTATGGACGGTTAGTATGCTTGCGTTAGAACTTGTGAATCAGAATAAGCGGGAGGAATAGAGAAGTGCCGAATCCACTGAGTTTGCATTCCCACAAACCAAAATCCGACACAGCATCTTATACCCGTTTCATTCAAGTAGAAACACAAAACAATCAAGGCCAGGATTTCAAGACCCGTCCTGAATGTTGTGAAATAAAAAAATTGAAGTTGCCAGGAGTATTTGAACAAAAACAAAAGTTATGCGTTACAAAAAACAACTCCTTTGTATTAATAATGTATCTAAAAAATAAAAATTTTAATCAAATCACGGCTTGACAGGCAAATTCATCTTTATATTGTATTAGCATATAATTTATGAATATAGTCAAACAAATATTTAGTGATTCAAAGATATTGAGCTTTCACTGTGCTTCCTTTCTTGTATTGTTACTGATTACTTCAACTATTTGTAGCGCACAAATAGAACTTTCTCATTTTAATGATTACAAACATTATACAGCAGAAAACGGTCTTGCATCAACCTATATTTCAGGTATCCAGGAAGATAAATATGGATTTTTATGGATAACAACCGGTAATGGTATTTCAAGATATGATGGGAATCATTTTACAAATTTTACATATTATTACGATAATTCAATAAAACATGAAATAGGCTTTGTTAATAGCATTGTTATAGATGAGTCAGGAGAAAATTTATGGATTGCGAGTAAGCATGGTATCATTCATACATCAATTGATACGGTAAATTTTATAAAGATTGACAAGTTAATTCCAACTAACAAAAACCATGTCAGGAAAGTAAATGACCTGCTGTTAGATAATCAAAAAAAGCTTTGGGCAGCCAGTTTTAATGAGGGGTTATTTAGTTTTGATTTAATCGGAAATCAACATGAACAGTTCTCCTTTGCTGGTGATTCGCAAAAGAATAACATTAAAATAAATAGCTTACAATGTATTGTAAAAGACTCAAATGATAATAATATATTGTGGATAGGGACCCTTGCCGGTTTGGTTCGATTTAATACTGTCTCAAAAGAGTACCAGATATATGTTTATGAAAATGATGCAGAAATGGCCCAGAATAAAATTCGTGCTATAAATGTTTCAAATGAGGAAGTTATTCTTGGAACCTGGGCTGAAGGATTGGTTGTTTTTAATAAAGAGTCGATGCAATTTAAACAACCCTTAAAAAATGGCTATCCAGCATCACATTCATTGATCTATGATATTTATTATGAAAAAGATTACAATTTATGGATTACGACGGTTGATGGTTTGATACAATATGATGTGTTGTCCAAAAGTGTGAAAATGGTAATTAACCACGAATTAGCAAAAGGAGTATTCAGAGGTGTTTCATTTATTGATTCAAGAGGGATTATGTGGTTTTGCAATGGGAAAGGCCTGTTTAAATATGATCCGCTAAGGGTTCAAAACACCTTTATTGAACTGGAAAAAAGGAATAACATTCAAATCCCAATGCAGGTCAGGGAAATAATTCTGACAAAAGAATTCTTTTATGTTTTAGGACATGCCAGTTCCGGTTTGTATAAAGTTAGTCTGTCAAATTATTCTTTTGAAACAATTAAGATCCTACCTTTCAAACATAAGAATAAGGGTAGCAATCTCAGGGACATGGAGGTGATGGACAACGGTAATTTCCTCATTGTATTTGGTAATAAAATTTCTTTTTTTAATCCAAAAACACAGCAATTCAAATTACCATCACTACAGATTGATCATCCTCATCCATCAATGCAAACTGTAGTCAAAGATAAAAATAACAATTATTGGATTGG
>JAIOTR010000310.1 GCA_021106665.1 Bacteroidales bacterium | reverse complement strand
TCCATTCCGTAATAGGACCTATAGAAAGGTCAGTAAAAAAGACAACATCATTTTCACAAATGATGGTTGTATCAGCAATAAATAAGGCTTCTATCTCAGCTGGTGGAAAGGATATTAAATCAATCCAGCATGCATCAGCTCCAGTTGAAACACTGTAATCTTTATCATATTCCCACTTAAAAGTATGGAAACCTGCAGTAACTGAAAAGGTGGCTTGCTGCCAGGCAACCTCACCTGCCCATGATCCCATTTCAATATTATCAACAAAAAATCTTAAATAATCGTAATTGCCTTCAGAAGATACTCTTAGCCAAAATGAAATATCTTCAGGACTATATACTTCATAACTTACAAAAAGTGATGATGTTTGATTGTCGCCAATATCTCCTGATTGAGCAGAATAAACACCTTCATAAGGATTCTGATCTGAAATTAACCAATCTGCGTTCCCTCCAAATTCCCATTCAAATTGTGAAAAATCCCCGGTTTCAAAGTCTTCTATTTCCTGAGAAATTATATTCAGGGTAAAAGCACTCAGAAATAATAAAAGGGTTAAACTTTTTAAATGTATTGAATTTCTCATTCTACTATGATTTAATAACTATTAAGTTCTTGTATTAAAGAAAATTGCGTAATCTTATTAAAGCGACAAAATTACGCAATTTTATCTGAATATATGTACGATATCTGTTTTATTCCATAAATATAACTTTATGGGATGAGTGGATTTTTTCGCCATTGACTTGTAAATAATAAATGCCTGGTGGATGATTTTCCAGTTGAATCATTTGTGTTAATTTATTATGAATTATAACATTATTCATCTCCCATACCAATTCGATTAATGAATTGTAAATTTTAATATTGACAAAGTCGGTTTCTTCTGAATATAATTGAACTCTGAAACTTCCATATGTTGGGTTCGGATAGATGTTTACAGTCCTTTGACCATCCTGATGGATAACTCCGGTATATGGCGTAACCGTAATAGAATCGATGGCTGAATTTGTACACAGGTTAATATCCGTATAGGTATAGGTAATGGTATGTGTTCCCAATCCGGCAGCAGCAGGATCAAAAACATTATTTGTTACTCCCGGGCCGGTATATTCACCCCCTACAGGCAGTCCACCGGTCAATTCAAATGGAGGTGTAGAAAGTGCAACAAATGCAGGTAGCATTACTGAAACATCTGGCAAATAACGCGTAATTGTTAGGGGATCGGAATAAACACCAATCCCGCAATAATTTATACCAGCAACCATTAAATCAACCTCTCCCAGAAAATCTTCCTCCCAAATCACTGTAACATTTGATCCGGCGCCTGAAATAGTTCCGGCTTCAGGTGGGTCAATAATCCAGTTATATTGAGTAATTCCTGGTAAACCGATTGTATTGTATGAAGTATTTCCCCAACTTGCACATAAAAAAGAGATACCTGTGGGTGTAGGTGCAGGAGCAGGAACATTACCAACAGTCATAAAATCACTCATATACAGTTGTGCTGTATCTGTACCATCACTTACTTCCAGAAATACATCCCATTCACCTTCGTTGGGATAGGTAACTACAGGGTTTTGAATGGTAGATGAAGAGGGAATAGCGCCTTCAAAAATCCAATTCCACCCTGTAACCGGACCTCCGCTTTGATCAAAGAAATGGGCAACATCGTTTTTACAAATTACAGTTGTATCTGCCGTGAAATGGGCCTCGATTTCCATTTGTGGAAAAACAATGTAATCAATCCGGCAGGCATCCGCACCGTTTGATCCGCTTAGATTCTTATAATATATCCAGGTAAAGGAGTGTGATCCGGCTGAGATCATATAAGAGGCTTGTTGCCAGGGTACTTCTCCTGACCAGCTATCCAATCCGACATTATCAACAAAAAACTTTAAAAAATCCCAATGTATTTCAGAGGAAACTTTAAACCAGAAAGATAAGGTATCTTCAGCATAAACATCATAATTAAGTGTCAGGAAAGTGGTTTGGCCATCTTCGATATCACCTGATTGGGCGCAAAATATACCTTCATAAGGATTCTGGTCTGTTATAAACCATTCGGCATTCCCTGCAAACTGCCATTCGTATTGGGAAAAATCACCCGTTTCCCAATCTTCAACACTCATTGTTTTTGTGTCGGTAATGTTATCCTGTGACAATAATGGATTTAAAGTAACAGAATACAATAAGGCAATTGCTATGGATATAAGCAAATTTTGTTTCATTGTTTCATTTCTTTTGGTATCAGACAATATAAAAATTGCGTAATTTTATTGATTCAATAAAATTACGCAATTTTCTATTTAATCCTTATATAAAATCAGCTTTTATTGCTGAATTATAATCTTCTTAATCAGGTTGGTTTCTTCACCGGTTACACGCAGGTAATAAATACCTTTTGCATAATTATCTAAGCTGATTTCTTTAGAATAATCCTTGCTGGTTGAGATATGGTTCTCTTCAAAGACAATTTCATTTAGAGCATTATAAATTGTCAAATCAACCAATTCATTGATTTCAAGATTCAGCTGAATAGTGAAATTGCCATTATTCGGATTTGGGAATATCATTATATCCTGATCACCTGCATTTTCAATGATTCCTGTACATGGATCAACATAAATGGTTTCTTCGGCATAATTTGAGCATCCGTTTCCATCTTCATAAGTATAGGTAATCGTATGCGTTCCTAATCCTGCTGCTGCGGGATCGAACATGCCATTACTTACACCAGGTCCAGAATATTCGCCACCAACAGGCATTCCACCGGTAAGTTCAAATTCAGGCCAATCAACACAAACATCATCAAATGGTTCAAGTGAAACATCAGGTAAATACACAGTGATTTCCAATGGATCGGAATAACTGCCTGCTCCGCAAATATTTTCACCGGCAACCTTCAAAGTAACATCTCCGAGGAAACTATCTTCCCAAATTACGGTAATATTGTCTCCATTTCCTGAAATACTTCCGGCTGAAGCAGGATCAAGTACCCAATCGTAGGTTGTAATTCCAGGTAATCCGGTAGTCGAATATGAGGTATTTCCGCCATTTGCACAAACCTGGGTTACCCCTGTTGGTGCAGGTGCCATTCCTGGCAGACTGTTAACAGTGATGTAGTCTTCAAGCAATAAAGTGCTGTATTCAACTCCATCATAAACAGCAAGCGTTACATCATATACACCCTCATTGTAGTACATGACCGTAGGATTCTGGAATGTGGATGTTCCAGGAGTTCCTCCTTCAAATGTCCACTCCCATGAAATAATATCCCCGGATGACTGGTCAAAGAAATCTACAGTTTCCTGTTCACATATTTCAGTAGTGCTTGAAATGAATGCTGCTTGCATTGATGTTGTTATTCCAAGGAAATTAAGGTATTGGCTCATTAATTCCTCTTTGGTAGACGGGAATGTTGCATCATCCAAACCACCAAATTCATGGGAAGTTCCAATTGTTTTATAGCTACCTTCATCATAGGCAACACCTGTTCCATAATTGGGTGATTGATTTTCCAGAATGTCAAATGCAGGAGATATAGCAGCGATGTGATCCATCCAGCTGTTATCGCCTGAATAGTTAAATGTCATGCCTTCTGTAAATGTACCTGACTGACCCAATACGGTTCCCATATCACTGGTTCCGTCACTGGTAGCGTTAATATTGAACATTGAATGGACAGATGTTTGACTGTCGTAATACCAGGTATCTCCGCCTTCCATATAAAGCGCACCTCCGTTATTTAAGTAAGCAGCTAATACCTGGCCTTCGGAAGAAGATAACACGTGGTTGTCAGAGAAAATTCCAAGACAAACGAAAATAGTTGAGTATAAATTCAAATCAGGAGGGAATGAAGTAAGTTTTTCATAAGCTACTTCCATTTCTGCAATGGCATCCTCCATTGATGGAGCGGAGTTATGATTTTCATCAAGATCGAGGATCAATACTGGAATCTGTCCGATAACAACATCAAATTCTCCTGAACCTTCAATTCCGAGATCGGCTGTCATGTCAAATAAAAGATCTGCCATATGACCTGCCGGGGTGTTGGCTGCAGCAGTAGCGCTAAATATTCCACTAACCATACCTCCTCCGGTTAAATCACCATAATCAACGGATGAAGTGTTAACAGTTAAATAAATATCTGATGTAGTAAGTTCACCGAGTATATTGAATGCTTCAGATGAACCTGAATTTTCAATATCGATAGTAATATCAACTGTTTCTCCCGGATCAATTTTGCCGTTGTTATTTCCGGTTGGGTCAGCAATTGAAAAATCAACAAATTCCAATACCGGGGCATGTCCTTCAATTGAGAAGTAACTCAGCCAGGTATCTATTCCATCAGTTGCTGATACTTCAAAAGTAGCATTGTGGCCATCCGGAATATCATTTGCAACATCGTAGGCAAAACCATCCGTAATTACTGCTGTTGCACCGGCAGCTATATTTCCATAGTTTTCAGTATTGTCAGTTATGGTAATATAAGCATCCGCAGTACTTAAAGTAACAATAACATTATCGGCTTGTTGCACACCTACATTTTCAACTGTTAATGATAATAGATTGCTTTCGCCGTAATCCATTAAACCGTCACCATTTCCACCGGTATTGTCATTGATCGTAAAAGATTCTCTAACAATGTAAGGTCCTGTTGGAGGAATTACATCAACCAGACTGGTATAACGGTAATAATTTTGTTTTGTAATGGTAACCAGCATTTGGTCCGGAGGTACCTGACCAGGAATTGTAATAGATACAGGTGCGCCGGTTGCTTCAGCAGTAGCAATGATCTCACCATTTACAGTCAAAGCAATAAAGGCACCATCATTTGCAGATACATCAAAAGTAGTAACACCTGCATACAGAATTGGATTATGAGTTACATTCAAATTCTGTGGTATTTCAGAGTATACTGTAGAAAAAGCATCACCATGATGATGGAATAAATTATAAGTTACTTCTTTGTTGTTGGTGTTATAAGGCCAGTTAGACTGCTGTAAGAAATATTTTCCGGCAGCATTTCCAAAAGCCGGCAAAACGTCTCTTGAGTCGGGAGTAGTTCCATATTCCGGTAAGAATTCAGGCCACATATTATCATAAGCGCCCCAAACATAAGTGTCGTTAACAAAGGAGTAGGATACTTCAGAAGCAGCATTAATACCCAGCGCTCCTGAGTTCTCACCACCTGAAGTATGCCTGTGGAACTTTTCTGCAAAACACTCACCTGTCATATTATACTTACCGGTTAAGCAGTTGATCGACCAAACAAATGTTAAATCTGTATTGTTAAGACTGTTAATGTCGCTACTTTGGAAATCGGGTTCGCCCCAACCTGTAGTTCCTCCATGGTCACGGTGCTGCAACATGAAAGCGCCGTTATTGATTCCATCAATTACATCCTGTCCCGATCCGTTCCATGTACAGTTAACCTGTCCGGGAGTGGCTGGAATATATCCCAGGCCATTTGGCCCGAATACGTCCAGTACCATTTGAGTATTTTGGTTTGTCGACCAGGGGCCGGTTTGCGGATTACCACTGTAAACAGCATTGATCCTGTTAGCTGTTTTGCCTTGTACTACTTCCCAGAAACCTGCAACTGACTCAGAACATATCTGGAACCATCGCTCCGTTTGATATCCAAGCGCTGTAATCGGATTCTGATAATAATCAGGATTTGTGGGAGGTGTCCTTTCATGATCAAGGAATTTGGTTACCATTACTTCAAGATGGGTAGCATTCTGTGCAGTCATCCTTGCAAAGACCATGTCAGGCATATCGTTGTTGTTTACGTCTGCATATATGTTGTCGGAAGCACAATAGTTGTTCCAAATGGGTGAAATAATACTATTTGCAGCATTGGTTCCATAATCAGCTATAAGTAATACCGCCGCCGGAACAATGTCCCATGTATTGAAAGCATTGTTAAAATAATTTTCCAAAGTATTTGCGTTGTTGCCTCCAATATCATCAAGGGTTTTGATATCGGTTAAAATTCCCTGGAGGGTCCTGAACTTCTTAATTGA
>JAIOTR010000292.1 GCA_021106665.1 Bacteroidales bacterium | reverse complement strand
TCATGAAGAAATCTTTATTAAGTAGCATTCTTTTATTATTTGTTTTATTTCAAAGTACTAATGCTTCTGATTTCGCAGGAGATGTAAAATACTGGACAAAAAGTGATTTTCTTGGCTTTGATGAAATTGGTGATTGTGATAGTAATACTGGAGACATATCATCCGTTTTTGCCAGAGTTGAAAACGGCCAGTTATTATTAAGAATTTCATTCGATAATATGGTTGAACGGAAATCGAATCTAATGACCGCTGATAATTTTGCGGGATTGGATATCAATGCAATAATTGCTATCTCTGATAAAAGCGCAAAAAATCAATTATTCAGTAATAATATCCCTATTCATCAATTGCAGTTTGATGCAGAATTTGGAAACTATAAAAGAACGCCACAAAATAACTTGCTGGAAATGGCTTTTGTCTGGAATTCATCCATGCCTGCAAGAGAACATATATTCATTGAAGTGAGAATTTTGATCAATGGTGAAGTTGTTGATGATTTTACTGTTGATGGATCAGGATCAAAGGATGCAGGAAACTGTGCTTTTGTTCATCACGGCAATCAGGGACTGACCTATACCGATGTATTCTATGGGAATGAATGGGGAATAAGTGGATTGGATGGAAGTGGTTACGATGAAGTGCTGCAGGTTCATGAAGCCACAAATATTCCTGGTAACTTTCACATGTCAGGAACCCTTATGCCGGCAGCCGAATGGCATAATCCTGAATTCAATGATTGGCTGGAAACCATGGCTTCTAATGGCCTGGCTTCCATGATGACATCTGCACTTGGCCAACATATCATGCCCTTCCTGCATGATGAAATGAATAACTGGTCGGTTTATGTTGAATCACAAATGGTAGATTTTCAATACACTTATACACCACGTGTCGCCTGGGTACCTGAACGGGTCTGGCTTGCACAGGGATATTACCCAGATGCTGGTGTAATAGATTGGTTGGGCGATAACTGGGAGCAGCATGGGGTATGGGGTGTTGTTTTGGACGATTGGCCCCACTTAAATGGATATGACAATCGCAAAATACACTGGATGAATAATGGATCGGGTGTGAACCTGAGAGTTATTCCTATCAATAATTCATTTGTCGGGAATATGCATTATGATGCTAATGCCGCCAAAAATCAGATCGCATCCATGGGCCAGTATAATATCTGTGTTTATGGCACTGATTGGGAAGTAGCTGCTGAAATGAATGAACATGATGGTACAATGTTCCTTGATAACTATGAAGATGTATTGTGGTATTGCCATGATAATTATCCGGGCATCAATGTCTGGAAACTGGAAGATGCCATTACCAATGCTGATTTTAATGGAACAGGCGCAAATCTCACCAAAGGAACCTATGGATTGCTTGGTGGAACAGATGGTTATGGTGGAAGCAATAACAGCTGGTACATTAACTGGGCGTCAACTCCCTCCCACTCCGATGCTCACAATCCTCAATGGGATTACGGTACGGTTTGGACAGATGCCTATAGTTTTTTAACATCGGTAAATGATAACAGTCTGGCACAATTGGGCTGGTACACGATGATGATCAACCTCCATGAAACAGGCTGGCACACCGATGGGCAGGTTGCTGATTGGGAACACCGTTACTCTTCCCACATTAAAAATGCAAATGTTTATACCGAAGCATCACGGTGGGCAGATGGACAATATATAGAAACAACAGGATGTTTTCTCAGTGATATTGACCATGACGGTATTGATGAACTTGTGATGCATAATGACAAAGTCTTTATGGTTTTTGAAAGTATTGGCGGAAAAGCAAATTGGATATTTTATAAAAATGGTTTTGGAGATGCTTATTCCGTTGTTAGTTCAGATATGGCTTACTGGGCAGAAACTGACGGAGATTTTAACGAAAGTTCCAATAATCACTTTGCAGCATTATCAGATGTTTGGCCCAACCAGCAAAATAGTGTTTATACCATAACCATAGATCAATCTTCCGGGAGCACTGTTCAGGCTACCCTGGATCAATGGGGCGTTCAAAAGATTTATTCACTTTCTACAGGAATGGATTATCTTGATGTGATATATAATTTCTTTGAACAGACAGGTTATGTTAAGTCTGGTTGGTCTCCCGATTTACTGGATATTATCTGGAGTGGAAAAGGACATCTGGAAAGGGTTTGGGGCGATTATGGTTCCTATTGCGGTTACAGGAATTCAGCCTCAGGAGCAACAGCAGCACTGGTGCTGGGAAATGGCGGAGGAAACCACAACCTGGAGTTTGAAGGGACTTTAGTTAAAGGTGATGAAATTTACGGATATAATAAGTTTAAAATGCGGCTTTATGCAGGATATACATCTCCCCTTACAGGGACAACTGCTCCGGAATTGGATGTTCTGGCAGGAGAGAATTTAGATATATTTCCGCCTGAATTATACAGTCCGGCTGTTTTAACTTCTGATAACGAAGTTTTACTTACATTCAGTGAAGCCGTCGAATTAACCACTGCTGAAAATATTTCGAACTACAGTTTACAAAACTTTATAGGAACATATACCCTTGTCAGTGCAGTCCGCCAAGGTGATTGGAGAAAAATTAAACTTACAATTGCAGAAACATTTAATTCCGGTGACGAGGGTCAGATTGTAGTTAGTAATGTGGAAGATTTAAATAGCAATCCCATCTCAACAGAAAATACAGCCGATCTGACCGTTCCGACAGGAATTACTCCACACACCATAGTTATAGATGGATTTAATGAATTCATTGATGAAAGTGAATTGATCGAGACTCAAACGCATTCCTTGTATATTTCGTGGGATAATGACAATCTATATGTTGGGTTTTACGATTTGGATTTAAACGTTGGTGGAGATTTATTTGTAAACATTGACACTGATCAAACACATGGAAGTGGTGCTACAACAGGCTCATGGGGAAGGATTGATTTTAATGATCCCTATCTTCCGGAATACCAGGTGGCCATCGAAGGTGGTGGAGGCCCACTTCCTGGCGGATCCATGCAGGTAAATGACTGGAGCGCCAAAGGCTGGAATTACCCGGGAAATGGCACCATTGGAAATTCATATGAAGGATGGGCAGACAATGGCCTGACAGAAATATCAATACCCTGGTCGGCATTGGGCGATCCCACTGGCATTGCAATCTCAGCGCATATTTCCGAAGAAGATACTGAAATCATTCCAGAGGCATTTCCTAACTTGAACCCCACCGGTGACCATCCGGTTATTCAATATTTCTATGCATTTTTCGAACCTTATATATCAGGTCCCATGCCTTTATCAGGAATGGAGCCCAATACTGTTTATGTTGTTCCAAATACACCCCCGGAAATCATATCTTATAATCCAACAGAGCTTGATTTAACGATGGAAACCAATACATCACAACTATTTGCGGTTGTAGCTGATGATGATGAATTTGATGATATTTTCTATAACTGGAAACTTGATGGCGGATCGGTGAGTACTATGATCAATTTCTTATATGAACCTGATGGAAATGATGAGGGAAATCATATTCTTGAAATTATTGTTACCGATAATGTCCCCTTAAATGATCCTGATACCGTTACATGGAACATTGAAGTGATTGAGGCCGGTATTCAACTCTCATTAAAGGTTTATCTTGAGGGGCCCTTTAATGGTTCACATATGGAAACAACGCTGAATGCTGAAAACCTAATACCACTTGTGCAGCCATATTCAGGAAGCCCATGGAGTTATCCGGGCGACGAAGAAGTACTTTCCATTCCGGGAATAAATGTTGTTGACTGGATATTAGTTGAATTAAGGGATGCAATTGATGCTGCATCTGCAACCGGCGGAACTGAAATTGCCAGTAAAGCAGCCTTTGTAGAAAATAACGGAACTGTTATTGGAATTAATGGAAGCAACCTTTTGGACTTTCCTGTTAGCATAAGCAATAACCTTTTTGTTGTGATCTGGCATCGTGATCATTTGGGAATTCTTTCTGATAATCCCCTAACCGGTCTTTCAGGTGTATACAGTTACGATTATACAACTTCAGATTCCCAGGTTTATGGAAATGCCG
>JAIOTR010000496.1 GCA_021106665.1 Bacteroidales bacterium | reverse complement strand
CTGAAGACCTTTTCGAACAGTTGGATGAGACAGAGGGATTAAATGCAGGTATACAGATAATTGGGGATACCAGGCGACTACCGGAAAATACAGAGATCATGCTTTACAGGATTATCCAGGAAATGGTTAACAACACACTTAAACACGCAGAAGCTAAAAACATTTCAATGAATATGAAAATCCAGCCTGAATTGTTGAACATTCAATATTCAGATGATGGAAAAGGATTTGATGTTGAAGAAAAGATTGAATCGAAATCAATTGGGTTGACAAGCATACAATCGAGGGTAAAATTTTTGGAAGGTGAATTAAGTACAGAATCTAAACCAGGCGCTGGTGTTAGCTATTTTGTACAAATACCTATTTAATTTATTATTAAATAAGATTAACTTATCACTAAAAAACTTGACATAACTAATATTTTTGATTATCTTAGAGCGATTATTATTTACCTACTTAATACCAAATTAATTTTATTGTTTAACCTTTAAAAATTAATGTCATGGAATTTTATCAACCTTATTCAATCCTATTTAAAAAAACGGACAGTTCCAAATTAAGAATTCACACAAGAGTTTACATGCCAGGTAATCAGAATTTAATGTTATCTGATTTTGATGAAGCCACGGCTAATATTACTAAAATAGAATTCAGAGCAATACTCTCTAGCACTGAAAGAGAAGACAGAATTGTTGAAATAATCAAAGAATTTGCCTGGAAGACTACACCAACAGATCGTCATGTTGACACTGAAGTAAAGGATTTAACTAATACTTCCGGTGGAAAAAACTCCCTACATACAGCTGGTGCCTCTCAATATTAAGCACAGTGATCGTTTAACTAAATGAATTTACATGACCTTATGTTATTGTATAATTAAAAATTTTACATCATGAAAAAACATTATGAGCATGATACCCTTTTGTTTAAAAAAAAGGATAACACTAAATTGAAGACAAAAGTAACTGTTGGTGCACCGGCAAGGCAAAATTTTGCAGAAACATTTGATGAAAATGAAGCTAATAAAACAATAATTGAGTATCGAGCAAGAAGTGATGACCAACAAGATCGTGATAGAGATGAAATCATTTGGAGAGAATTTCCATGGGACGGGGTTGCACGTGATGTCAGCACAGAAGTTTTTAATTTATCGAGTCAATCGTGTGGTAAAAATACTATCCATACAGATGATGCAATTCAATATTAATTGTAATATTTATTAGCAAATATTTTTAGTTTTATTATTAGAAATAGTATTCTTCTTTAACATATTTGGTGTTTACCTAATTTTTTTACCTATGATATATTTGAAAACAAAATTTCATAGTCAATTAGCTATCTTGGTGTTATTCTATATGATTGTTAATTATTCTTTTAGCCAAACCAATTATACTGATAGTCTAATACAAATATTATTAATCCAACATGACGATACCAATAAAGTTGACAATTTGATAACTATTTCAAGACAATTATCTGGCGTGGATAAAGAAAAATCCATTGCTTATGGTGATACGGCAGTCATCTTGTCAAAACAACTTGATTATGCAATTGGTTTATCAGGAGCATTTTTTGCAAAAGCTATTGTGTTCTGGAAATCTGGAAATATTGATTCAGCAACTGTTTTTTTAGAACAGGCAATTAAGATCAACGATTCAATTAATAACTACAGTCATTTAGCTCAAAATTACGAAGTTTATGGTTTATTATTCATTCACTTGAATCAACCGGAAAATGCAATTAAAAAGTTAAACAGTAGTTTATTCTGTTTTAATCAAGCAGATGATTCTACAGGAATAGTAGGCATTTACAATTCTTTTGGTTTGTTATATAAATCAATTGGTGAATATGATTCTGCCGTTTATTATTATGTGAAATTACTGAGTTTAAGTAAAAGAATTGGAAATGAAAATCTACTGAGTGCAGGTTTGATCAATTTAGGTAATATTTATCTTCATTTAGAAGAATACGATAAGGCGAAAGAATATTTTTCAGAAAATATAAAATACAGCAAGAGGATCAACAAGGTAGATCATCTTGCAATAGCTTACAAATGTTTAGGAACGATAAGTTCAAAACAAAATAATTATGATGATGCATTGGAGTATTATAATTTAAGTAGTGAATTACACAGTCAGTTGAATGACCCTGATGGTCTGGTATCATTGTATTTAGCAATTGGCAACACTTATGAAGAGCAAGGAAAGTATAGTAAAGCGTTTGAATATTATTCAAAAGGAATTAAACTGGCTGAGGATATTGGCGATGTGGATGGTGTTATTGTTGGTTTATTAAATAAGGGTTTAATTTATCAAAAATGGAATAATTATAATAGAGCCTTGGATATTTATGATTCTTGTGTTGCAATGATTCTGAAGACTTCAGACATCGAAAAATTAAAGTCAGTTTATTACAATATCTATATAACCTATGAACTGAAAAGTGACTTTAAGAATGCATTTATCTATCAAACAAAATATAATGAAATAAAGGATAGTGTTTTTAATCTGGATAAAGCTAATATAATTGCTGACCTTACACTTCAATATGAAAAAGAAAAAGATCAGGCACGCATTTTAACACTGGAAAACGAAAACCTGGAGAAAGACCTGGATTTAAGACAACGGACAAACCAACGGAATGTATATCTTTTCACAGGATCAGGAATTATTGCGATCTTATTTTTCTTTTTTATATTCCAAAGACAAAAGGCACGTAAAGATAAAATCATTGCTGATCAAAAAATTAAGCAGCTGGAAGAAGAAAAGAAACTTCTGGCCGCAAAATTCCTGGTTGAAGGTCAGGAAGAGGAAAGAAAACGAATTGCCAAAGAGTTGCATGATGGTCTTGGGGTTTTACTATCCACCACCAAAATGCAGTTTACAGCTATAAAGGATAAGAGTCCCGACAATAAATCCATCATTGAAAAAGCAACAAAACTTCTTGAACAGGCAACCGGTGATGTGAGAAAAATTTCTCATAACATGATGCCGGGATTATTAACAAAGTTTGGTTTTTACGAAGCTGCTGAAGATCTTTTTGATAAAATAAATGAAACAGAAGAAATAAAGACCAGAGTTAAAATTATTGGCGATACCAAACGTTTGCCTGAAAATAAGGAGATCATGCTTTACAGGATCATCCAGGAAATGGTTAACAATACCCTGAAACATGCAGCTGCGAAAAACATATCATTAGATATTAATATCCGGTCTGAAATTTTAAATATTCAGTATTCGGATGATGGTAAAGGATTTAATGTGGAAGAAAAAATTGAGTCCAGATCAATTGGATTAGTCAGTATTCAGTCAAGGGTTAATTTTTTGAACGGTGAAATGAACATTGACTCAACACCCGGAAAAGGTACTGTTTATAATATTCAAATATCAACCAGCTAGAAATATTATCATATTTTTCTAATAATTTTTTCACTTTTTATTTATTTCCATCATTTTAAATTTTTTCTCTATATTTGTATTTTAATCCAAATTCAGGTCAGTCATGATTAACATTCTAATTGCCGATGATCATCAATTATTAATTGATGGCATAAAGACCACTTTACAGGATGTTCAGGATATCAATGTTATAGCGGAAGCCAATAACGGGTTCCAGGTTTTAGAGAAACTGGAATCCCAAACAGAAGTTGATATTATCCTTATGGACATCAATATGCCCAAATTAGATGGTCTTGATTGTACAAAACAGGTTAGTAAAAAATTTCCTGATGTAAAGGTAATCGCCCTTTCGCAGTATGATGAAAAACGATTCGTAAAGCGGATGATAAAAAATGGCGCTTATGGTTATTTGCTAAAAGATTCGGATAGGGATACTTTGGTGGAGGCCATTAAGAAAGTTTATTCAGGTGAAAAATATTTTTGCAAAAGGTTATCTTTAAGATTGGCCAGCTTGGAGCTTAAAATGGAAAACACGAAATCTCTTTTCCCAAAACTATCAGAAAGGGAAAAAGAGAT
>JAIOTR010000470.1 GCA_021106665.1 Bacteroidales bacterium | reverse complement strand
GAATTATAAATGTTCAATTGCAGGATTCCTTTTTCCTGAGCATTCACTTCAATATAAGTGTAATCGCAAAACGGATTAGGATAGTTCAAACAAACACCATCTGAATTATTCTCATGAGTGATATATTCTTGTTCACCTGTTAAAAAAGGAATTTCAACCGGCATATACACAAATTCATTGGTGGTTGGGTTATGCTCATTGGTCCAAACATGCAAGCCGGGTTCTGGATCGGTTTCAAAATAGAAATGGATGGTATTATTAACAAAAGTCGGTGACATGGCAGGATAATTACATTCGGCAAACAGGTAATTAATATCCGTACAAAAATCTTTGATCCCATTCCACGTGTTCCCTCCATCATTTGAAGAATTACCGAAAATATGCCTGAAGTTTTTTAATCCATTGTCATAACCGGCTGCTGTTGCAGAATAGAGAACGAAAATCCTGTTCTGCTCATCAATATTGATCTGTGGCCATGAAGTAAGCGATACATAATAACTTCCCCATCCGATCAGTGTTGAATCACCGTTATAAGGGGTCACCCATCCGATAAGGTTTCCGTTGTTTATTAATTTGTCCAGGGTATACGAACTGACAATTGTTGAATCCAGTATGTCCATATTTTCATTCCAGTAAATCAGTCCCTCTGTTGCCGGGAAATAAAATAAATTACCAAGGTTATTGTAATAATATTTCATCCTTCCGAAAATCACATGTGCCATTCCCTGGTTATCTAATGCTATGGATTGTGTAATGTCTCCCGCGCCATAGGTTGGTGTGGCCCCACCCGGGTATGGTGAGTAAGGACTAATATAAACAATGTTTTTTTGCCAGTTTGTTCCATTGTCATATGATTTCATAATGTATCCATCCTCTGTTCTGAATCCAACGCTAAAAGCCAGGGTATCACCTTTTGGAGCAGCCCATGAGTATCCATCTCCAGGCACCCGTGTTAAATAATCAGGTCCCAACTCTTCAAAAAAATGATGTTCAATATCCCATGTTTCCCCTCCATCCTGTGATCGTGAGTATAGCAAGGCTCCATTTTGTCCCATGTACTCACCTCCAACCGTAACAGTTAGCAAGTGAATGGTGTTGTTATCTTCTCCATTGGTTATGATCGCAGGCCAGGCAATACCCATATCAGTGGGCCCTGATAAATAGGACTCTTCCCATGTTCCTTCTCCTTTTTGTTCCCTCTTATTAAAAACTAAACTCCAGTAAGGATCTTCAAAATAGAATGCACAAACCAGTTCACCATTTGAACCAAGAGGTGCATAACATGGCCATCCCGTACTCTCGGTTTCAAGTCTGATCGTTGGATATGGTAACCACTCCTGTCCATTGAAGTAATTGTAACCAGTACCCCTGTCACCCCATATACCTACTTCATATCCCAACATCCATGTAGCTGCGATGGTTTCATCCGGGTAGACATACATCCGTTGTTGCATGGCATTGTAAGTTTGCAGATCGTAAACGGTTTCTCCAAAAATCGCCTCATCAAATTTCTGACCGAGAATAAATGCCTTTTGAGCAGTGCCAGTAACTGTAGCAGTTTTATCCGGCATTATTTCTGCCTTGCCCACCAAATGATTGGGAACATTTACTTCATTAAATTGGGCATATGCAATTGTATAAGCTAAAAGAATTGATAAACAAAGTAATAACCGATTCATAACCTCTATTTTCGAGTTATTTTATTATTATTGGACTGATTTAATTTAATTATTGCAAAGATCATAACCACGGCTGCCATCCATTGTACGGTATTAAGTGTTTTATGGTTGAAAATATAGTCGAAAATAATTGCTGACACAGGAAAAAACAATTCACAAATGGTGGCTATAATAGCCCTTATTCGTATTAAACCAAAGTAATACAGGAATATGGCACCGGAGCCGGTTGTAAATGCAATGATCAGAAAAAACAGCCAGTTTTCGTTTGTGGTAATCGTAAATTGATCATAACTTCCGAAAACTAAAACAATGACCAACATAATAAGCGTAGTGATTCCATATCGGAAAAATGTACTGGCTTGAAATGAATATTTATTCAGTACTTTTTTGCTAAAAACTGTAGAACTTCCAAATGCGAAAGCTGCCAAAAGTGCGAACAGCGCCGCGTAAATGGTGTTGTCGCCATTATTAAAGTCTGGTAAATTGAATCCAAAAACAAGAAAGTAACTTGCTATTAAAGCGACTGCAGCCCAGACTAAAAATCGTTTCTGAAGTTTTTCTTTTAATAAAATGGTGGCAAGTGAAATAGCAAATACCGGTTGTAGCTTCTGCAAAAGAACCACTACTGTTAGTTGTTTGAAGTTTACGAGAAATAAGGCTTTTACTATTGATAAGGTTCCGATAGCTCCACCAAAAAGTGCCACCAAAAAGAATATCAGATAGTCTTGTGATGTAAAGGTTTTTAAATATTTGTATTCTTTATAAAGGAAGGTATTCATGATGACAAAAGGGATCAGGTGCAGGATAAAAACCACATATGTTACATTCAGGTTAGAGAGTCTTGGAGTTAGTACCACGCCATCAAAGCCCCACATCATGGATGCTACGCTTACTGCAATTGCCCCGATTATTGTATTTCGCCTATCCATTTTTATTACCTGATGATAGTTTTACGCAGTGGTTGCAAAGTTTATTTTCT
>JAIOTR010000240.1 GCA_021106665.1 Bacteroidales bacterium | reverse complement strand
GCTGCGGAATCTACAACAGCCCATCCGTAAATAACTTTTGGTTTATCATCTATCCATGTTGTATCGGCATTTTCACGGGCAATAATAATGTACGGATAACTTAATCCTTCGATATGTTTATTTCCAACAAAGTAATCAGCGTCCTGTCCCCATGCAACCAGGTTTACATCTTGTAAGTTCCCATTTGTTTCAAACAGGATGGAATCAGAAATTATCAATGGAGATAGTTCATTTGTTGGATCTACATTAACTTTAACAAAAATAAACATGCTGTCGTTTGCTGCCAATTCTATGTTGTTTACTGAGATCGCCGGTGATCCGTCAACATTGATCCGGTATTGTGAATTATTCCCTTCGGCAAGGAAAATTTTTGAAATATTCACTTTTTTATCATTTCTGTTATAAACCTTTAAAGTACGAGTTGTTGTTCCGATGGTAGTGAATACCGTATCGAAAATGATGGTATCTGTTGAAAAATGCAGTTTATATGATGGTTCGGTTCCTATCTCTTCATCTTTTTGGCAGGCGCTAATAAAAAGGGCAATCAATACCAAAAAGAAAACGCTATTAATAATTAAACCGGAAGATTTGAATCCCATTCTTGAAAATTTTGCGCAAATATAGTGATTCATGGTTTTATGTACGTTTACTTTACAAACTTTATTGTTTTCCCCTGCGAAAATTTGTTTAAGCCGTGGCAATGAAATTTTCTAAACCATTAATTGTATCTTTATACCTTTGCATTTACTTTTTATATTAATCCTAATAAAATGAAGTTTGGAATTTGTTTGTTAAGTGTCATCCCTTTAAGAACAGAGCCATCTGATATGGCTGAAATGGTATCCCAGGTTCAGTTTGGTGAATTGGTAATTGTCAATCAGGAGCAAAGCGACTGGTTGAATATAAGAATTGTTTACGATAATTATGAAGGTTGGGTAGACCAGAAGCAGATTGTTATCATTGATAAAAGTGAATTCAACAGGCTTAGTAAAATAAATCCGGTTTTTACAACTGACTTGGTTGAAGTAATAAGTGTTAAAGGCAAAAACTTGGTGATACCTGTACTTTTTGGAAGTTTGTTATATGATTTACATAATGGTGAATTTGAAATTGCAGATCGTACATTTCAATATAGCGGCCAAATTTCAACACCAAAATCCAGGATTACGTCCTCTGCCATTCTTGAAGATGCCTTACTTTTCCTGAATGCTCCTTATTTGTGGGGAGGGAAGTCACCTTTCGGAATTGATTGCTCAGGTTTTACTCAAATCATTTTTAAGGTCAATGGGGTAGAGCTATTGCGTGATGCTAGCCAGCAGGCAACTCAAGGAGAAACCATTGGTTTATTTGATGAATCACTTCCCGGTGATCTCTTATTTTTCGATAATCCCGAAGGCGAAATAATCCATGTGGGAATTTTATTAGGGGATCAAAAAATCATTCATGCATCAGGTAAAGTTCGAATTGATGCTATTGATCACCAGGGAATATATAATGTTGATTTTAAAAAGTATACACATAATTTAAGGCTGATCAAGAGAATCTTGTAATTTAATCGAGTATTATAAAAGCTTGAGCCTACTCTAAAAAGTCCATCGCTTTGGAATATTTACTTCCCCATTATTCTAGCATTCCAAATTTTCATTATACTATTATTCTGTCAAAAATGACTTTTCGGAGTGGACTCAATCTTTGAATGTTTAAAAAAATCGCATTTTGGTATTTGTTGCCCTGCTGATTATAGCATAATTTACAGGTAATCTAAATAAGATAAAACTTAAGAAAAAATTAACACTTCAAACTACAGTGTATTAAAAGTCAATTCTATATTTGCAGCTGTTTATGATGAAAAAAAATTTTCAGCACAAACTCACTTGTTTCAATTATTCAATAAAATGTTAAAAACTTTTTATATTGGAAAAGCTAATTTTGCCTAAAATTGTTAGCAAATTAAAAATTAAATATTAACCCCTAAAATTAAATTTGTATGAAGAAAATTTTACTTAATTTACTAGCGTTAACAGTATTTGTGCTTGTTGCACAGATGGCTTTTGCACAGGTGACTACATCAGGAATAAATGGAAAAGTCACGGATGTAAATGGCGAAGCATTGACCGGTGCAACTATAATCGCTGTTGAAACACAAACTAATTCGGAGTATGCTACGGTCTCGGATGTAAGCGGGTTTTATTATTTACCCAATATGAATCCTGGCGGACCTTATAAACTTACAGTATCTTTTGTTGGTTTTGAGGCATTTATAAAAAACGAAATTTACCTTACTCTTGGTCAAACCTTAAAGATTAATATAGAATTGAGTGAGACAGCTACTGAATTGACAGGAGTAGAAATCATCGCAACTAAAAATGACATGTTTGATGGAAACCGTACTGGGGCAGAAACAGTTATTGACAGGGAGAGGATTAATGCAATTCCTTCTATTTCAGGTGACCTGAATGATTTTACCAAGCTTACTCCTCAAGCTAATATAGTTGGAAATGGTATTTCGATTGCAGGTAGCAATAACAGGTATAACTCTGTTATGATTGACGGTACAATAAATAATGATGTTTTCGGGCTTGCCGCAAATGGGATGAATGGAGGCCAAACCGGAATATCTGCCATTAGTTATGAAGCTATAGATCAGATTCAGGTTGTAATTGCTCCCTACGATGTAAGAATGAGTGGATTTGCAGGCGGTGGTATTAATGCCGTTACAAAAAGAGGTACAAATGAATTCCATGGATCCGCTTATTTTAAATATCGTGACCCAACTTTTGCCGGTTGGACTCCTGGTGATGTTGAAAACGAAGACCGTGAAAAACTACCCGATTTTACTGCCACGACATATGGTTTGACCCTTGGAGGTCCCATCATTAAGGATAAGTTGTTCTTTTTCGTTAATGCAGAATTTCAAAAAGATGAGACACCTCAACCTTTTGACTTTGCTGATTATACAGGAGCTTCATCAGAAGCTGAATTGAACGATTTAGCCGAATTACTCAGAAATGAATATGGATATGATCCAGGTGGATTCTTAAACAATACCCGCGAATTAAATGGCAGGAAGATTTTAGCACGCTTGGATTATAATATTAATAGAAACCATAAGTTAATGGTACGATACCAGTATGTTTTTGGTGAATCAATTGGGCCAATTCAAACAAATAAAGATGATATTTATTTTTATAATTCCGGTGTTCAGTTCCCCTCAACAACACATACTGCTGCCATTGAACTTAAGAGCATTTTCGGATCACAATACTCAAATAACCTGAAAATCGGGTTAACAGCAGTTAATGATGACAGGAATGTAATGGGAGATAAATTCCCTGGAATAACAATTGATGATGGAAGTGGAACTATACATCTTGGAGGTGAAATATACTCTACCGGTAACCAGCTTAATCAGAAAATATTTACACTAACTGATAATTTTCAAATTTATAAAGGAAGACATGCGATTACTGTAGGTACACATAATGAGTTTTATAACATATATAATCTTTTTATGAGAAGGGCATACGGTGATTATGCATTTGATAGTGTAAGCGGATTTATGCAAGGTGATCCTTCATCATATTATCGTATTGGATATTCACTGGTTGATGATGTGAGAGGTGATGGATCTGCAGCTGCTGCGGATTTTAATGCTTTTCAATTTGGATTCTATGTACAGGATGAATTTCAGGCTACTTCCAACCTTAAGATAACCGGTGGATTAAGATTAGATATTCCGATGTTCATGGATGATCCTGTTGAAAGGCCCGGATTTAATGATACGACGATTGCCAAACTTGAGCAGTATTATGATTTGAAAGGTGCGAAATCCGGTTCTATGCCAAAATCTCAACTTTTATGGTCACCCAGAGTAGGTTTCAACTGGGATATATCCGGCGATGCATCCTTCCAGCTTCGTGGTGGAACAGGCATATTTACTTCTAGGATTCCATTTGTATGGCCGGCAGGATCTTATACCAATAACGGAATGATGATAGGGGATTATCCAATTTATGGTGGTGAACCTTTTAATCCTAACTGGCAGGATCAACAGGTTGGAGGAGACGATGCTCCTTCCGGAAGTCAGATTGACCTTTATGCTGAAGATTTTAAATTTCCCCAAGTTTGGAGATCTAACATAGCTGTTGATTATAAGTTGCCGGGTGATGTTATTGCTACAGTTGAATTTATTTATACAAAAACTATAAATAATGTGTTATGGAAAGATGTCAATATCAAACCACCCTGGGATAGTGCAACAGGAACACCTGATAACAGGCCACTCTATAATACTTATAAAAATGGTATCGAAGATGAATATGGCCAGATCATGCTGGGTGATAATACAAATGAAGGCTACACTTACAATATTACAACTCAGTTGCGTAAACAGTTTGATTTTGGATTGTTTGCAAGTTTAGCATATACTTATGGAAAAGCAGAATCTATTTTTGATGGCACCAGCTCACAAAACTCCTCACAATGGAATTACCTTGTAAGTAGCCCTGTCCCTCGTAATGAAGCACAGCTTGCTATTTCCGACTTTGATCTCGGTCATCGAATTGTAGGCCTGGTTTCTTATAGAATTGAATATGCAAATCATTTGGCTACCAGTGTTGCCTTATACTATAATGGACAAACCGGCAGACCGTTTTCATACATTTATGATGATTATAGAGGCAATTTCACCAATGAAGCTTACAAGGGACCTCAGTTAATATATATCCCAGAAAACCAATCAGACATTATTCTTGTAGAGAATAATGATGGTTTGACGCCTGAAGAACAGTGGATTGAACTTGATGCTTTCATTCAACAGGATAAGTATTTATCAGAACACAGAGGTGAATATGCTACCAGAAATGCGTCTCGTTTACCCTGGACAAATATTTTTGACTTAAAGATCGCCCAGGATATATTTTATAAGACTGGTACATACAAACATACACTTCAGCTTACGTTTGATATATTCAATTTCGGAAATTTATTGTACAAAGACTGGGGAAGAAGATATACAGTTTCGAACAATAATATTGGACTCATTGATTTCGAAGGTTTTCAGGAAGATGGTACAACTCCTGAATTTTCATTTACCAGGCCAGCAGATGATGAACCTTGGTATCTGGATGATTCAGGACTATATAGTTCAAGATGGCAAGGTATGATTGGTATCAGATATAAATTCTAATTAAAGTAAAAAATTCAAAAAAAAAGCCACAGCGTTCAACTGTGGCTTTTTTAATATAAATTAAGTTATCTTTTTATTTTACTACTTTCAAGTCGTAAGTAATGGTACTCAAACCATTGTTAGCGCCCGGATCAACGGCTGTAACTTTGATAAATCCGTAAAGACCAATATGAGTTTCAAATGCAATAATATCACCTACAGCAAATCCGCCTGGATTTGATTGTAATTCACTGAAAAAGTCATCAACAAAATTGAGATTAGCATTATTTATCATAACAACCAATTGATTGTCATTTTCAATAAAGTTGTAATCATCGGGAGTATAATCGGTTTTTGCAAACCTGGTTTGATTCCTGTTGTTGGCATCCCAGTCTCCTATTGTAGGATATACAGTTTCTACAATAGTATCACTTGGTGACATTAGTGTATGTCCCCAACTTGCACCATCAAAATATACCCAGTCGATTTTAGATTGTATTGAATCAATACCGGCATCAGCAATACTGTAGGTTTCACCGGTAATTGATGCAAATGAACTGTTAGTAGGGCTATCATATGAGCCGAGCGAAATTCCGGTATAAACATTTATACCCGGATCTACTAAAACGGTGGTAATGGTGAAACTTATCGTTGTAGTTTTGTCATTCTTATCTGTGACAGTACAATTAAAGTCTTCCATTCCTACATTCGGATTTGTTGCTGTTATTTTCTCGTAAGTAAAATTACTGCTGTTAATTGTAGAGTCAATTATTACTTCAGTTGAGATTACTTCATATACCCGCTCAATGTAAATGCGCTTAAGGTTTTTATTTGATTCAGACTTTGCTGTAATCCCAAATACCATTTGTTCCCCAACTGTTAAAATTATATCTCCATCAACATATGCCTTTCCGGTGGCTTGATGTATACCTCCAAGAAATGAGATGCTGGGTGGGTTCATTTCTTCCGGATCTTCGTCTGTGCTACACGACATAAATATAAATCCTGTTAAAAACAGAATGATCATTAAATAATTTAATTTTTTCATACTTAATTATTTTTGCATTTTTAAATCAATATTAATTTTATCACCTTTAGCAGGGAAGCTATTAACCTTGATAAATCCTGTTTTACCATCAACTGTTTCGAACATTAATACATCATCAACTTCAAGACCATTCACTTCATTTACTGCACCTGGGACATTAGGAAAGGTATAAGTATCACCAATGGCATCGAATTCAGCTGAAGAAATGTTCGCAAGTTCAATTTCTGTGTTATTCAAAGGAAACCAGCTGCTGATATTAAATACAGTTATCACATTTTGAGCTGCAGGAGCTGCAATGGTATTTTGTGTTGTGTTTCCTTTAAAAAAGGCGAAATCAATAATATCCGGATTTGCTGCTGCATCATCCTTAAAATAAACCATGTCGGTTGAAGTGGCATAAAAACTTCCAAAATCTAAATCATTGTATGATCCCATTGTAATATTTAGATTCACTTTAACGGAATCTCCAACAAATTCAGTGGTTACGATAAATGATAATTGTTTTTTATTCCCGTCTTTATCTTCTATAGTAAATATCCAAACTTCATCACCTAAACCGGCACTCGTTGGAAACACTAAGTTTGCATCAAAGGAGTTTTCACTGAATGTAGAGTCATAAATTACAGTGTTATCATTTTCAAACTTGCTTGTAACTTCCAGGTTAATAAGATCTTTTCCAGAGTTGGATTGAGCTGTAATTCCTACTATAAATGTTGTATTAGCAGGTAGCGCTATATCTCCATCAACATAATCAACTCCGGGAGAAAATTCACCACCTTTAAAATTCATGGTAGGGGTTTCATCAATTGGATCATCCTCTTCATCACTACAAGAGGTAAATATTAAACCGGCTACTAATAACAAGCCTAACAAATAACTTAATTTTTTCATCATTTAATTTTTAAATTAATAATTATGTACTTATTCAAAATCGGCTGCAAAAGTAAATAAATATTTTTCCAAGCCAAATTTTCTTAACGTGGATCGTTGATATTTTAATAATAGTATCAATAATAGATGATTGTAATCAGTGTGAGGTTGCGTTGCTCAGTCATTTGCCTTTCTCGTTAATAGGGGTACAAATCTAAAAGTGCCATGATCCTCTTCTATATAGTTGATTTCATCGGTTTTAATAATTCTTTTCATATTCTGGATACCGGATCCAACCGGAATTACAATAATGCCACCGGGCTTAAGCTGATCAATTAAATCATCCGGTAGGGTAGGAGCGCCTGCTGTTACAAGTATTTTATCAAAGGGGGCTTCGTTGGGCATTCCTTTGTAGCCATCTCCATAACTAAATAATTTTGGCTTATAACCAAGTCCCGGTAAAAGATTCTTTGTTTTTAAATACAGATTTTTTTGTCTCTCAATCGTATAAACACGTCCCCCCATTTCCATTAAAATACATGCCTGGTAGCCTGAACCTGTGCCGATTTCAAGAATTTTATCGCCTTTCTTTACTTCAAGTAATTCAGTTTGAAACGCTACCGTATAGGGCTGTGAAATTGTTTGCCCCGAACCAATGGGGAAAGGTTTATCTTCATAAGCAAAAGCAATAAAAGAGGAATCCATAAACAAATGCCGGGGAACAGTTTCAATAGCTTCTAATACAGCTTCATCCTGTATGCCTTTACTTCTGATGAGATTAACCAATTGTTTTCTTAAACCTTTATGTTTGTATGTGTCTTGAGCCATCTAAACTTGCGTGTATTTTTAACCGCATTGAGTAACAATCTGTTTTGTAACAATTTGCCCATATTATTAATTAACCGGCAATCGTTTATAAGTGTATTAAAATTATTACGAAAATAGTAAATCAGCCCATATCTTTGTCATAATATTTAAAACTTAAATAAATTTTTATATCATGTTAAGAATTGGTGTACTGGGAGCCGGCCATCTTGGTAAAATTCATTTAAAATGTATCCAGGAATCGGATAAATATATGCTTGCAGGATTTTATGATCCAGATGATTCAATTGCTGAGGAAGTTGAAAAGATCTTTAACATTCCAAAATTCCAGGATATTCAAAGTGTTATTGATAATGTAGATGTTGTGGATATTGTTACCCCTACTATTTCCCATTTCGATTGTGCTTCGAAAGCGCTCAAAGGATTTAAACATGTATTCATAGAAAAGCCAATTGTCAATACACCGGAAGAGGCCAAGCAGTTGATTTCTCTTGCAAGTGAAGCTGAAGTTAAAGTCCAGGTCGGACATGTGGAACGTTTTAATCCCGCCTTCACAGCTGCACAACCTTACTTTACGCACCCTTTATTTATAGAAACACACAGGTTGGCTCAATTTAATCCCCGCGGAACAGATGTGCCGGTAATTCTTGATTTAATGATTCATGATATTGATATTGTTTTAAGTGTTGTTAAATCCAATATTAAAAGAATCAGTGCCAGTGGGGTTCCGGTTGTGAGCGATACTCCCGATATTGCAAATGCCAGGCTTGAATTTGATAATGGATGTGTGGCAAATCTTACTGCCAGCCGGATTTCAATGAAAAACATGAGGAAATCAAGATTTTTTCAAAATAATGCATACATCGCTGTCGATTTTCTCGACAAAAAAACTGAAATTTTAAGGTTGGAAAAAATAGATGATCCTGAAAATGCCGATCCCCTTGCCATGTTAATTGAATTGGGGCATGGGAGGGGAACAAAACAAATTATTATTGAAAATCCTGAAATTCAGCCCATCAATGCCATTAAAACCGAGCTGGAATTTTTTGCCAAATCCATTGAAGATAATAAACCTCCAATCGTGTCAATTGAAGACGGATATGCAGCATTAGACGTAGCTTACAGGATTATGGATAAAATGAATTATTCTGTGGGGCAATAGCGAGAAATTTAAATAATACACTTAATTTCGGTCAGCAATATTCATTTATTGCGTTCGTTTTTATAATTTTGCTGCCTTAAAAATAATTCTTCAGTGGATTTTAAGAAAAATCTTTACTTATTTATATTAACATTCTTAATTCTTTTCAGCATAGCTTGCGAAAGATTTGAGGGTGACCAAACCATTCCTTCATACATTCAGGTTGATACCATTATTTTAGTGGATAACCCGTTAATTGAAGAAGGTGCACTTACACATAACTTTACAGATGTTTGGGTATATGTCGACGATCAGACAATTGGAGCTTTTGAACTGCCAACCGATCAAATACCTGTACTGCAGGAAGGAGAGCATAAACTTACGTTGATTCCCGGAATTAAAAAAAACGGAATATCAGGAACCAGGACGCCTTACACGTTTATTGAACCCTTTATTATTAAAGATTTTCAATTTGTAATAGATAGTATAATAAAAGTTGTACCTGATGTTCAATATTACGATTCTGTAATTTGGTTTGAGTGGCAGGAAAACTTCGAGCATGGCGCCGGCAATATTTCGCTTATACCGACATCAAATAGTGATACATCGCTTCAGTTATTTCCACGTGAAGAATTACAGTATGGCAACGCAGGCGCCGGTTATTTAAATCAGGATTACAAAGTTCTGGAGGTATCAGCTCCCGCTGATCCATCAACTGCAGCACCCGGTTTTGACCTGCCTAAAGTGAGGCATGTTTTTCTTGAGATTGAGTATAATACCAATAATCAAATGATTGTAGGTCTTTTTATCAGGGAATTAGGTGTAAGTGTCATTACTCATCCAATTGTTGTGATAAATTCAACTGATGGAGTATGGAAGAAGATGTACGTTAATTTAACTCCAACTGTATCGGATAATTATCAAGCTGATTATTTTTATGTTTTTATAAGGTCGGACAAGGAGGCTTCGGTTGAATCGCCCATATTACTGATTGATAACCTAAAGTTGATTTATAATTTATAGTAAAGAGCGTTGATGAATAAAAATTTACAAGTTGCGAAATATGTACTGGCAGATTTATTGTCTGCAGCCATAGCCTGGACACTGTTCTTCAGTTACAGGAAATATTCTGTAAATCATGAAGTCTTTCATAATCTTGAAGAAATATTTTCTGACAATAAGCTTTATCTCGGAATTGCCATTATCCCTTTTTTCTGGCTTACGCTATACATCATCATTGGAACTTACCGTAAAATATACAGGAAATCAAGATTAAAGGAATTGAGTCAGACCTTATCAATAACATTTTTCGGTGTTATATTTATTTTCTTTTCAATCATTCTTGATGATGTGATAATATCATACAGGTCATATTATCAATCGTTTTTGGTGTTGTTTCTTTTACATTTTATTTTCACATATTTTTTCAGGTTAATAATAACGACTCACACCATCAAAAAAATCCACAAAAGGATAATTGGTTTTAACACCGTAATAATTGGTAGTAACAACAATGCTGTTCAGATATTTCAGGAAATTCAGAACGAAGAATTGTCAAGTGGAAATAAGTTCATCGGTTTTGTTAACGCAATTGAGTATAAAAAGTACTTGCTGGCTGAACACCTGTCTCATTTGGGACATATAAAGGATTTAAGGAAGATTATTGACAAATTTAAGATTGAGGAAGTAATAATAGCAATAGAACGTTCGGAACAAAATATGGTTGAAAATATTATTACTGAACTTGAGGATACTGATGTTGTTATTAAGATCATACCTAATCTGCAGGACTTTTTAACAGGTGCGGTAAAAACAGAAGGTATCTGGCATGCACCTCTGGTAAAAATTTCTCCTGATCTGATGCCGGCCTGGCAAATGAGCTTGAAGCGTGTAATAGATATTGTTGTATCGTTAATATGCATAGTTATTTTAATTCCCGTATACATTTTTACAGCGATCGGAGTAATACTATCTTCAAAAGGATCAATAATCTACAAACAGGAGAGGATCGGCCTGCATGGAAGATCATTTATGATGTACAAATTCAGATCGATGTATAGTGATGCAGAGCAGGGGACACCGAAATTATCATCAGAAAACGATGGCCGGATAACACCATTTGGAAAATTCATCAGGAAAGTAAGATTAGATGAAATTCCACAGTTTTATTCTGTTCTTAAAGGAGATATGTCTCTTGTGGGGCCACGTCCGGAAAGACAATATTTCATTGATCAATTAGTTAAAAGGGCGCCTCATTACCGTTTGTTACATAAAGTAAAGCCTGGAATAACTTCATGGGGACAGGTTAAGTATGGTTATGCTTCCGATGTTGATGAAATGATCAAACGACTAAAATATGACATACTTTATATCGAGAATATGTCGCTTGCCATGGATTTAAAAATTATGATTTATACCGCTTTGATCGTAATACAGGGGAGAGGAAAGTAGGTTGAAAAAGATATTAGATGTTTAGTATTTTGATTTTTGAAATTTGGAATTTCATCATATCTGGCCATTTTCTATCATAATAACAATATTCTCAATCTCTTTATCCTTGCCTTCCGGGTCATATTGTTCTTTGAGGTTATATCCAAATATTTTAGCGAATGTCTGCCAGAAAAATGCTATAAATTTGCCACGCAATTCCTGAATTAACACATAGGAGGAATTTCCTGTTTCTCTGTCAACAAGCTTAATTAAAATAGTTCCCTGCTTAAAAGTAAGTTTTTTAATATCGCCCTCAAATTCATTCTTGAGCTCCATTTCTGCTTGCTTCATCAAACTTTTTCTTTCCTTTTCATCTTTTGCATTGATGAGCAAATCTTCATATTCCCTTAATTTCATGCCCGCAAGTTTTGCATAAGGATAAACTTTTTTAACATGGTACACCAGCCTATTGTATTTCCTGCTGCTTATTCTGAATTTTCTGGGCAATCTTGCATTCACGCAATATTCGGGAAGGTGAAATATAATTAGCGTATCAAAGTCAGTTACCTTAGCCTGAACAATGATACCGGTTTGATTTTGAGATAGCAAACCCGTCAACATAAAGGAGGAAAATAGTATGATTAGAATTAGTCTCTTCATTTTTAATCTGGATGAAGAATTCAAGAATTATGCCAATTAAACATCCGGTCTTGCTTTAGACAACTATTATAAAACAAAAAAAGCAGAAATTTATTTTTTCCTGCTTTTACATTTTTAGGCTACCTTAAGTTTGGCAATGTTTGTTTTTTTGAATTTCTCCTCAGCATAGGAGAGGGTTATCGAAAGTTCTTTCGTTGTTTTATCAGAAGGTAATTCAAACATTGCTTCTGTTAAAATCCCTTCAACTATTGATCTTAATCCTCTGGCGCCAAGTTTAAATTCACTTGATTTATCTACAATAAAATCCAGAACTTCTTCTTCGAACTTTAATTTTATGCCATCCATTTCGAAAAGCCTGGTATATTGTTTAATCAAAGAATTTTTTGGTTCGGTGAGAATCTTTCTAAGACTATCTTTCCGCAGGGTGTGGAGATAGGTTACAACCGGCATACGTCCGACGATTTCAGGTATTAACCCGAATTTTTTAATATCCGGAGGGGAAATATACTGTAATAAGTTTTCTTTATCAATACTCTCCTGTTCCTCACCGAAAGAGTATCCGATTACATTTGTACGTAACCTTGAAGCAATGATTTTATCAATTCCGTCAAAAGCGCCACCTGCAACAAAAAGTATATTTTTAGTATCTATCTGTATCATTTTCTGTTCCGGGTGCTTTCTTCCTCCCTGGGGAGGTACATTTACTATGGCTCCTTCCAGTAATTTTAGTAAAGCCTGTTGCACACCCTCTCCAGAAACATCGCGCGTAATGGATGGATTATCACTTTTACGTGAGATCTTATCAATTTCATCAATAAAAATAATTCCCTTTTCTGCCGCAGCTACATTGTAATCAGCAACTTGTAGCAAACGGGACAAAATACTTTCAACATCTTCACCAACATAACCGGCTTCCGTCAGTACAGTAGCATCGGCAATGCAAAACGGGACTTTTAGCATTTTTGCAATTGTTCTTGCAAGCAATGTTTTCCCGGTCCCGGTTTCTCCCACCATAATGATATTAGCTTTTTCAATCTCAATCTCATCTTTGTGGGTTTTGCTTTCGGGTTGGGTTATTCTTTTGTAATGATTATAAACGGCAACAGCAAGGACAATTTTTGCTTCATCCTGCCCAATCACATACTGATCAATATATTCCTTGATCTCGCGTGGTTTTAGGAGTTCAATCTTGGTAAATTGTTTATTCGTTTTTGTGGCAATTTCCTCGTTGATGATAGTCTGTGCCTGGATAACACAATAATCACAAATATGCGAATCCAATCCGGCAATCAGCACATTTGTTTGTGCTTTTTCCCTTCCACAAAATGAACAACGTTCAACTTTTTTAGCCATAAATGCTTAATAGTTTATAATATTATACAAATGTAATATTTTTAAGTTGCTGATAATTAACTATTTTTTCTCTTCACGTACCAGCACTTCGTCAATCATTCCGTATTTTCTGGCTTCATTTGCAGTCATCCAATAATCACGATCAGAATCATTCCATATTTTCTTGTATGTTTGACCGGAATGCTTCGCAATAATTTCATACAACTCTTTTTTGAGTTTTTGGATCTCACGGGCAGTGATCTCTATATCAGAAGCCTGTCCCTGAACACCACCCATGGGTTGATGAATCAATATCCTTGAGTGAGGCAATGCAGTTCTTTTACCCTTTTGTCCGGCACATAAAATCACAGCTCCCATTGAAGCGGCAACACCGGTACAAATCGTTGCAACATCCGGCTTAATATATTGAATGGTATCGTAGATACCTAATCCGGCATAAACACCACCACCGGGTGTGTTCAAATAGATTTGAATATCTTTTGCTGCATCTACTGACTCAAGGAATAACAATTGTGCTTGTATAATATTGGCAACATAATCATCAATAGGTACACCAAGGAAAATGATCCTGTCCATCATTAGTCTTGAAAATACATCCATTGTAGCAATGTTCAACTGACGTTCTTCAATAATAGTAGGTGATATATAATTGCTGCTTATCGAAACATATTTATCTAAAGTTAAGCTATTAATTCCACGATGTTTTGTCGCAAAATCTTTAAATTCATTATTAATGTTCATGATTATGATGTTTATGGTGTTCGTTAGTAATTTCTATAAATTCTTCGTAAGTGGCTTCTTTCTTTTTAAGCTTGAGTTTAGTTTTAAACAACCCCTTTAACTTTTCATCGAATAACTGGTCATAAATTTTACTGGTTTCCTCTTTATTCTGCAAAACTGAGTCGGCAATCGTATCCAGCTGTTTCATCTTCTCTTCATCAGATGGATCAAACATATACTGTTGTGCAAAATAACCTTTAACATGATCTTTAATATCCTTTTCTTCTACTTTAATTTCATTGTCTTTTGCAATCTTATTAATGATAAGCTGCTGCCGAAGTGATTTAGAATAATTATCATATTCCTTATCTACTGAGTCTTTGTCTATTTTCTCACTGGATGCTACTAACCACCTTTTCACAAACTCATCAGGAAGTTCAAACTTTGTATCATGGATAAATTTGTCCATGGCTGAATGAACCAAATAATTGTCACACTCTTTTTGATAATAACCTTTTGCTTCACCTCTTAATTTTTCCCTGAATTGAGCCTCATCTTCAATAGTATCATTGGGGTAAACTTTAACAAACAATTCTTTATCTACCTTAGCCGGTTCTACCTTTGAAATCTCAAAAATGGTGAATTCAAATTCCGAATCCAGGTTTTCAGCCTCTTCTTTTTTAATACCCAGCATGGAGGCCGTTTCAGTAGCGTTCTCTGTGGCTTTTAATGGATTAAAACGAACTTTTTCTTCTTTCTTTTTACCAAGAAATTCCTTCTTCACCTTTTCATCCACTATATAGTTTACTGAAAAGGAAGTTTGATTTTTTATTCCTTCGGGCAGAATATTTCCTTCATCATCCAACTGCTCTATTTCGCCCCTTATAAGATCACCATCTTCAATGGTTTCTCCACTTACAGGATTTCCATATCTTTTCCTGGTTTCCTCAAGGTAATTATCAACTATTTTATCTTCCACCTTAATATCATAATAATCAACATCAATTTTATCTGATATTTCAAGTTCGAATTCAGGTGCAAGCCCTACATCAAAGAAAAACTCAAAATCAGTATTATTCTCAAAATCCACATTTTTATTCCGCTCTTCATTTGCGAGTGGATAACCAAGTATATCAAGCTTGTTATCAACTATATAATTGTTAAGGGAATCGGATAAAACTTTATTGACTTCTTCTGCAACTGCATTTTTTTCATACATTTTTTTGATGAGGCCAAAAGGAACTTTGCCCGGCCTGAAGCCCTTCAGTGTTGACTTTTTCTGCAGATCTTTCAATGTATTATTTACCTGTTCCTGGTAATCATCCGGCATCAGTTCAATTTTAATCGTAGCTGTTAAATCACCAGTACTTTCCTGTGTAATATTCATTCTGTTTTCACTTTTAAATTTCGGGCTGCAAAATTAGATAATTATTTCATTATTTATTATGATAACATATAAATAGTAAACAATTGAATGTTGAAAAGGGTTGCATGGATAAAGAGTTCGAAGTTTGAGGTTCGGAGTTTGAAGTTATCCTAAGTAATAAAAGTAATGTAAAAGATATTTTATCAGTTCTTTAGAATCTTTTTATGAATTGTTGATTCACTGGATTTAATTGATAAAATATACAATCCTGGAGACAACTCAGCAGTTGTTATTTTCAGTGTTTGACCTTCTTTAATTTCACTGAAATGATTAGAAGTTAAAACCTTACCCTCAAGATTTTGAATATGAACCTGCAATTCTCCATCAAATTTCGACGTAAGGTCAATATTAATTAAATCGCCAACCGGATTTGGATATACAACAATGTTAGTATTCTCAAATTCCGCCACGTTCACACCCACTTCCGAGGTATAATAATTAGCTTCCCACCCATCAAAAGTGGTGTTATGATTTGTTGAGAATGTAACAAACATTTTCCCACTGTATGATGTTACCGGTTGCGGTAAGCTTTCAGGGGCATAATATCCGGAGTACTCTGCAAGTTGTTCCTGTGTTTCATAATCAAATATTTTTATTACATCTTTGTCTGCTTCCGTATCGAATTTTGTGAAAGTCAGTGTCACTTTTTCAGCGCTGTCAGGGGTTATAGCCCACATACAAACAGTTGAATTATGGTAGGTGAAGTTACCGCTGCCATCAGTGAAACTATCCTGCTCTTCGGTCATGGATGTCAGTCCCTGGCAATAATCAGGAACGGTTGAAGAAAATGAAGCAAGCCATCCGTTAGAAGTATTGGCGTCATTAGTAATGAATTGGATCAGCATTTCATTTCCGGTTGTAATTATGGGTTCCGGGATTTCCGAACCGGTTAATGTAGCCAGGATTTCATCATTTGTTGTAGAACCGTCATAAATAATAAGGTTGTCATCCAAAGCTATATCAAATCTTGAAAATTTTAATTTTATACTACTTATGGAATCTTCTGCTGTTTGAGGTGAAATAAGCCATGTACAATCAGCCAGGTCTTGGTAATTATCACTTGGGCCGCTCCCGTCTTCAATGGTACCATTTTTAGCTGTATAAGTTTTATCTCCTGAGCAGTAATATGGATAGTTTGATCCGGGGTATGTATTAAAAACACATCCCTGTCCGCTGTTATAACTGTTTACATCATATAGTGAGTAGTAACCATCCGAACTGCCTCCCCAACCAAAGTTAAAATGGAAAAAATCGTCCTGGTAGCCATCACAAACAAATGCGTGCCCTCCGGAAGAACTAAAGCCGGAATAATACCTGGGCCAGCCATTGTTCAGGTTATCCTTTAACATATCAATCCATACTGTATGTTCGTAGTTTTCTTTCCAATTGTAAAATATATCTTCTGAATAACCAAAATAGTCAACAAGCACTGGTGGTACATCTGAGCTATAGGCTCCAGAGCCGTTTGGACTATACATCATCTCCACACCAATACCACAATGGTATT
>JAIOTR010000036.1 GCA_021106665.1 Bacteroidales bacterium | reverse complement strand
GAACAGTACCTGATCCGTTATTAGTAACTGAAAGCCAGGTATAAGAATATAAATCACCCAGTTCCATGGCAAAAAATGTATCATTTGCAGTTCCCTGGAGAACACCACCGAGAACAATTTTACCAGGAACCAGGTTGGTTGAGTAAAATGCTCCTCCGTTTATCTGATCAGTCAGTCCGGGAAGCAAAGGAACCTGAATAGAAACTCCTGTTAATGATTGGGTTGATAGATTATACTCATAGAAAGTTGTTGTCGGGCTGCCTGTGCGATCAAAAATCCAGAGATTTTCTGTAAGTTCATCATAAGCAAATCCATACATTCCGGTTAATCCCGGTGCTGAGTAGGTTGCATATTGAGTCCCGGCAGCATCAAATTCAATTATCTGGGTATCCCAGTTTGCTGCATAAAAATGGCCGGTGGTTGGATTGTATGCCAACGCTCTGATTATGCCTAATCCTAAGTTACCTGTAAACATTGTTGTAACAGTGCCGGTTGAGGGAGTTATGCGATAAAAGCCATTATCATCTCCGCCATACAAATAAGTTCCGTCAAAGGCCAAATCTCGAATTCCCCAGTCTGAAGTAGTTCCTTGAGAATAGGTACTGATAAGGTTTCCGTTGATATCCAATTTATAAATTTGATTGGGATTTACTCCGGCAGTGCCTCCTCCTCCAGTAAACCATAAATAAGTACCATCAAATTCACAACCTAATAATTGATCATCTCCTGTGGAGGTTTGAATATCAAGTTGCATTAAAATATCTCCAACAGCTTCCGGATATGTGTTTCCTACTTGTATATAAGGTGACAGTTCTTCTTTTGTGCTTATTTTTAGATTCTCTTGCATTTTTCCCAGTTTAAATTCAGGATTGTACCAACCTGATTTACCCAAATAATTTACAGCGGTACTGTAGTTTAAATCAAGCTCCCCTAAATTAGAAATATGCAATAATTCATCTGTCATATCATCTTGTGACAATGTAACGCTAAAGCTTGAAGGTGAAATTTCTATCTCAGCCGGTGACGGAGGGGGAGTCATTGCCGGGAATATTATATAATCTACCCAGGCGCAATCAGAACCTGTAGAAACACTTCCATCTTTATAGTACATCCATTCGAAAGTATGCTCACCTGCTGCAACAGAATAGCTGACTTCTCCCCATGCAATTGTACCTGCCCATTGTTCCTGTAAAGAGCCATCAATATAAAATCTCAGGTAATCGTAATTGCTTTCTGAGGATACTTTCCTGAAAAATGAAATGGTTCCAGGGCTTGATACATATCCTGATAATAATAAAGATGATGTTTGGCTATCAGAAATATCTCCTGATTTTGCACAAAACACCCCTTCATAAGGACTTTCCGTAACTACCGAGAAATTGGCATTTCCACTAAACTCCCAAGGGAATTTGGAGAAATCACCGGTTTCCCAATCTTCTATAATCAAACCAACACTTTCATAAAAAGTATAATTGTTGGAATATAAATTTGCAATAACATCAAAAACTAAATCAACAGTTTCCCCTAAAGGTGTTGCCCCGTCAACAGAGATATTAAATACTGCATATGAAGTTGCTCCAACGCTAATTATTCCCAAAGGAGAGGATGAGGTATTTACAGTTATATATGGACTGGTACTTAAAAGATATCCTGTAGCAGAAGGTGAATTGCTGTGGCCATTATTAGTTGTCTCAATAATAATATCAACTGTTTCACCCGGATCAAGTTTACCATCACCATTTCCCATAGCCGAATCATCAATTGTTAAAGTTCCAATATCTAAAACAGGTGCATTGACAACAATGCTGAAGTAAGAAGTCCATGAATCATCTGCATTACCGGTCATCTGAAGCTCGAAATCAATTATATACTGATCAGGAATATTGTCAGCTATTATGAAACCAAAAGCATTGTTTATTGTTTTTGTTGTTCCTGAGTTGATGGTTCCATAAGTTTCAAAATTATCGGTTAATGTAACATAGGAATCAGTACAGACCAATGTTGCGTTTACATTATAAGCAGTTGCACTTCCAACATTTTCGAGGGTTGTATGTAATTGAATAAATTCTCCAAAATCAGCCAATCCATTACCATTTCCGGCAGCATCATTTATTACGTGAGAATTGTAAGTAACATGAGGGCCGCTTGCCGGTATGACATTTACAGAACTAGAATATCTATAATAATTCTGTTTTGTAACGGTTACGATCATATTATCACCAACATTTTGAGGAGATATGGTTATCGCAACCGGTGCTCCTGTACCATTTGCAGTACCAATAATTTCTCCATTCACAGTTAAGGCGATAAATGATCCTGAATTTGCAGTCACAGTAAAGGATGTCGCACCGGCAAGTAGTGTAGGGCTATGTGTAACTGTAAGATATTGAGGTATTTCTGTATAAACAGTTGAGAATGCATCCCCATGTGCATGGAAAAGGTGATATGTAACCTCTTTGTTGTTTGTATTATAAGGCCAATCCGATTGATAGAGAAAATGTTTACCGGCAGCGTTTCCAAAAGCAGGTAATATATCTCTTGAAGGTGGTGTAGTACCGTAGGTTGGCATGAATTCCGGCCACATATTATCATACATTCCCCATACAAAGCAGTCATTCACAAACGAATATGAAATTTCTGAGGCAGCGGTAATACCAAGAGCACCCGAATTTTGGCCGTTGTATGTATATCTGTGGAACTTTTCGGCAAAGCATTCCCCGCTTAAATTATATTTTCCTGTTAAACAATTTATAGAGAATACCCAGGTTAAATCTGTATTTGATAAACCATTAATATCAGTAGAACTGTAAGAGGGTTCGCCCCAACCTGTAGTTCCTCCATGATCTCTGTGCTGAAGCATAAACGCACCGCTATTAACCGCATTATTGACCATAGTGGCATTTCCACCTGACCACCCTCCAAGAACATCAGGAGTTGCAGGAATGTAACCTAAACCATTTGGTCCAAAATAATCCACAACTGCTGTTGTGTTTCCATAAGTAGTTGATGACCACAGAGAACCAGGTGTACCTGAATATATCTCATTAATCCTTACAGGATTTTTACCTTGTGCGTTTTTCCAGAAACCACCAACGGTCTCAGAGCATAACTGGAACCACCTCTCAGTTTGCCATCCGCAAGCTGTGATCGGATTATCATAATATGAAGGATTTGTAGGAGGATTTCTTTCATGATCAAGAAATTTGGTGATCATGGTTTCCAGATGAGTTGCATTTTGTGCAGTCATCCGGGCAAATACAATATCCGGTAGTTGGTCGCCATCTACATCGGCATAGATATTATCAGACGCACAATAGCTGTTATAAATTGGAGATACAACAGTACTTCCGCTTGTACCATAATCGCCAAGTAGAAGAACAGCAGCCGGCGGAATATCCCATGTGTTAAAAGCATTATTCACATAGGTTTCAATGGCTGTCGTAGTATTTCCTCCGATTTCAGTAGTAGTAACAACTCCGGTTTTTATACCTTGCAAATTTCTCCAGTTTTTGATTGAATCAGCCCATGCAATAAATACCGGGTCATCCGGACAGATGATCAGGTATTCATAATCAGGGGTTTCTGTTGGGTTTGATTTTACAGAATAATCAATATTAGGAATCGCATCAGGATT
>JAIOTR010000071.1 GCA_021106665.1 Bacteroidales bacterium | reverse complement strand
GTAACAATTTTTAGTGAATCGGGATTCAGGTTGGATTTAAAATCTTTGGTATCATCTTCCACTTCATCCGGAAATTCATTTTTAAATAAACGGTCATATAATCTTACTTCAGCATCAAGCGCATGATTAACTGATACCCAGTGCAATGTTCCTTTAACCTTTCTCTGGTTTCCAGAACCGCTTTTTGTATCAGCGTCATAGGTGCAATAGAGTTCTGTTATATTTCCGTTTTCGTCCTTTTTATAATCTTCATATTTAATAATATATGCTCCTTTCAAACGAACTTCCCTTCCAGGTCCCAGACGAAAGAATTTTTTCGGGGGATCTTCCATAAAATCATCCTGTTCAATATAAATTTCTTTGGAGAAAGGAACAACCCTGGATCCCATTTCAGGATCTTCAGGATTTATGTCAAGGTTCAGATCTTCAACCTGCCCTTCAGGATAATTTGTAATAATAACTTTAAGTGGATCAAGAACAGCAAATATTCTTGGAGCTACCTTATTGAGGTGTTCCCTAACGCTGAATTCCAGCAATCCAACATCTATTACATTTTCACGTTTTGCAATACCGATGCGGTCAGCAAAATTGCGAATAGACTCCGGTGTATACCCTCGACGACGTAACCCTGACACAGTTGGCATTCGTGGATCATCCCATCCATTTACCAGTCCATCATTCACCAACTCCAGAAGTTTTCTTTTGCTCATTACGGTATAACTCAAATTCAATCTTGCAAATTCAAATTGCCGTGGACGGTATTCAGTTTCGATTAGATTATCAAGGAACCAATCATATAATGGCCTGTGAATTTCAAATTCCAGTGTACAAATTGAATGTGTAATTCCTTCGAGATAATCTGATTGCCCATGGGTAAAATCGTACATTGGATAAATGCACCATTTATCGCCGGTTCTGTGATGGGAAGCGTGTAATATCCTATACAATACCGGATCGCGCATGTGCATATTGGGTGAAGCCATATCTACCTTACCTCTCAATACTCTTGTGCCATCAGGAAATTCGCCATTCTTCATCTTCTCAAATAAATCCATATTTTCCTCAACACTTCTATTTCGATAAGGACTATTGATTCCGGGTCGGGTCGGAACACCACGTTGCTCACTAATCAATTCAGAAGGCTGGTCATCAACGTAAGCTTTTCCTTCCCTGATCAATTTGACAGCCCATTCATAAAGCCGGTCAAAATAATCGGAAGCATAGTAAAGCCTGTCTTCCCAGTCGAAGCCAAGCCACCGGACATCCTCCATGATGGAGTTTACATATTCTTTTTCTTCTTTGGTAGGATTTGTGTCATCAAAACGCAGGTTGCATTTACCGTTATATTTTTCAGCCAGTCCAAAATTCAGACAAATGGATTTCGCATGGCCAATGTGGAGGTAACCATTGGGTTCGGGCGGAAACCGGGTGTGGACATTACCACCATGCTTACCATTTTTAATGTCTTCTTCAATAATCGTTTCAAGGAAATTTAACGATTTAGTTTCTCCTGATTTTAAATCTTCTGTATTCTTTTCGTTGTTATTCATTTTAACTTTCTATTAAGGGAACAAAAATAGTAAATCACTCAAACCAAAAACAAACAAAAAACAGGGAAACCGAATTGTTATCGTCCCCATTCATAGTAAAGATATTCCAAAAGGAACATTAAAAAGTATTTTAAGGGATGCGGGCGTTGAGTGACCGGACTCATTGAAAGGTTGTCTTGAACCTGTTAGTTAGGCAAAAAACGAAAAATAAGATTGTTTTCCCGTCTGAAACTTTCTTAATAAACGATCAATAATAAACAATCCAACTACGGCAACAATGATCACCAAAGTGAATGATGATATTTGGATAGATTGAAATAATTCTTTCATGCTTGTTAAAATTTTACCAAATACAGGAATAAGAATTGGATCAAAATCATTAGGTAACAAAGATATATCGTTACTGATAAAATAATAAACAGCATACATTACTGCAGCCAATCCAGCGGCAATCAGAAAAAAATAGTTTTTAATGCCGGCTGTTTTTCCCGAAAGCTGGGATACTGTCTGTTCTTGCATTTGGATTTGATTCATGACATTATCCGTGAAATTCACCGAAGGACTTTCAATATCGGATTTTTGAATTATATCTTTCAAAAAATCATCGTTATTATTTTTATTGTTTATCATAAATAAATCTCTTTGTGCTGTTTCGATATAATAAGCTGAATTTCCTTATATAATTTTTTTCTTATCCTGTGAAGTTTAACTTTCACATTTGCTTGCGACAGACCCATGATGTCACTTATTTCTTCCGTTGAATATTTTTTAAAATAAAACATGTTAATCAATGTGCTGTCTTCAGGATTTAAGTGTTGAAGTATTTTAGTAACTATCTTTTTTTGTTCATCATTATCCAGACGATTAACGTCCTCTTTAATTTCATCCGTTGAAAAATTTTCTACAACATTATAATCCAGATTGGTCGTTTCCAATTGCTTTTTCCTTGTTTTTGAAATTGCCGTATTATAAATAATCCTGTATAACCATGTTGAGAATTTTGATTCCTTTTTAAATGATTTCAAAGATTGATACACTTTAACAAACGCATCCTGGGCAATCTCTTCAGCATCCTCCCTGTTCCTTATTATTCTATAAGCAACAGTAAAAGCCATATTTTTATGCTTATCCACAAGTATTGTATAAGCTGAAACATCATTATTCAATACCTTATTTATATAAAAGCTGTCGCTCTGGTATTTCATCTGTTGATTAGACGATTTAATAAGTTATCGGTTACAAGATACAAAATTTAATAACGCAGAGAAAAATTTCCAGTTTGTAACCGGATGAATTTTGGTGCGTCAAAGATTACGAAAACAAATTAGAAACAATTTAAATCATTAGTTATGTTAGAATTAACGCCCATATTAGTATTATTGGTCATCTT
>JAIOTR010000113.1 GCA_021106665.1 Bacteroidales bacterium | reverse complement strand
GTTGTTAAGATCAATAAGGTTGTTGTTTTTAATTAGTGAATAATACCCATTACTATTCAAATGGCGCTTTAAATTCATTCCACTTCTTAAAATACTTTTATTATTTATCATTCCAATTTAATTGGTTTTTAAAAATATTTCCTAAACGATCATTTATTTCCTTAGCTTTGAAATCACTTAGACAATTTTGAACTTCATGTTTATTATTGATCGCTGGGAAGAAATTTTCAGTACAATACGTAAAAACAAACTCCGCACTTTCCTCACCGGGTTCAGTGTGGCGTGGGGAATATTTATGCTGATCATTTTATTGGGATCTGGACGAGGACTTGAAAATGGTGTACGTGACCAGTTCGAATCATCAGCTGTGAATACTTTGTGGGTTTGGGGAGGTGAAACAAGTTTACCTTATAAAGGATTTAAACCCGGAAGGGATATTACTTTCGAAAATACCGATTACCACAATATCAAAGATAATGTGAACGGAATAGGTCATATTGCAGGTCGGACGCATGTATGGGGGGACAATACCATATCTTACAAAAATGAGTACGGTAATTTTGATCTCAGAAGTGTCTATCCTGATTATGGTATTATTGAAAAGATAAATCTGATCGAAGGTCGCTTTGTCAATCCATTTGATATTGAACAAAACCTGAAAGTTGCAGCAATTGGAGTTGCGGTCAGGGAGGCACTTTTAAAAGAAACGCCTGCACTGGGAGAATACATTAATATCAAAGGAATCCCCTTTAAAGTGGTTGGAATCTTCGAGGATGATGATGGAAGGCAGGATAATCAGCGAGTGGTTTACATTCCTATTACAACTGCCCAAAAGGTTTTTATGAACCGCGACAGGGTAAGTACCATTGCAGTGACAGTTGCTTCAAGTGATGTAGCTGAAAGTGAACGCATGGAGGATGAGATCAGAATTAAAATGGCCCAGCGTCATAATTTCGATAAAGAGGATGAAAGGGCGATGTTTATCTGGAATGGCGTCGAAGAGTTTAAACAGTTCTTGGATCTGTTTGCTGCCATCAGGATGTTTGTATGGATTATTGGAATCGGAACCATCATAGCCGGAATTGTGGGCGTAAGCAATATTATGATGATCGCAGTAAAGGAGCGCACCAAAGAGATCGGTATCAGGAAGTCCATGGGTGCTACTCCCAATTCTATCATTTTATTGATCATGCAGGAAGCCATTTTTATTACGGGGTTCGCTGGTTATTTCGGGCTTGTGCTGGGAGTGGGATTGCTTGAATTGATCTCTCCTCATGTTGAAACTGAATTTTTCAGAAATCCCGATGCAAACCTGGGTGTCGCCATCAGTGCTACAATTTTATTGATAATAGCAGGAATGATAGCTGGATTTGTACCGGCAAGAAAGGCAGCATCCATAAAACCGGTTGAAGCCTTGAAGGATGAATAATTACATGTTTAGGATTTACTAAAATAGATTTTAGATTTATAAACAAAAAAGAAATCAAAAAGGCACATAATATTCAAAATTTTTAATTCATAATTTAAAATTTCTAATGTTCGACAGGGACCGCTGGCAGGAAATATTTCATACACTGAAAAAGAATAAACTCCGCACGTTTATGACAGCTTTTGGTGTGTTCTGGGGGATATTCATGCTCATTATCATGCTAGGATCAGGTGCCGGTTTAGAGAATGGAGTTACGGATGGCATGGGGAAATTTGCTACTAATAGTTTTTTTGTCTGGACAGAACGGACAACAATGCCATACAAAGGATTTCCACGAGGACGCAGGTTCTGGTTCAGCAATGATGACATCCAGGCTTTGCGTGACAACATTCCTGAAATTGAATACCTGGCTCCCAAACTACAGGGTTGGTCATCCGGTGATGGAACTAATAATACGGTCAGAAAGGATAGAGTAGGCGCTTTTTCAATATTCGGTGAATATCCGGAGTGGAACAAAATTGATCCCATGGATATCATTGAGGGTAGGTTCATAAATGATATTGATATTAAAGATAAAAGAAAAGTAGCAATTATAGGGACTCGTGTACGGGAAGTTCTGTTTGAACCTGATGAAAATCCCATCGGTGAATATATCCAGATCCAGGGGGTATATTTCCAGGTTGTAGGCGTTTTCGTACCACTGAATACCAATATCAATTTTGGCGGGGAAAAAGAACAATCTATTTTCATCCCGTTTACAACCTTACAAAAGACCTATAATTACGGGGATGTAGTAGGCTGGTTTTCTATCACATCCAAAAATGCCCCTGCTTCTGTAGTAGAAGAAAAGACCATGAAATTCCTTGCCCAAAGACATTCCATTCATCCGGATGATGAGGAAGCATTCGGGCATTTTAACCTGGAGGAAAACTATGAGCAAATGAGAGGCCTGTTCGCAGGAATTTCCGGATTGATTTGGATTGTCGGCATAGGTACATTATTAGCAGGTGTTATAGGAATCAGTAATATCATGTTGGTTATAGTAAAAGAGCGCACCAAAGAAATTGGCATTCAAAGGGCCATTGGTGCTTCTCCCTTGAATATAATGAGCCAGATTGTAGTTGAATCGGTTTTTTTAACCACCATAGCCGGATATATTGGATTGGTTGTTGGTGTTGGGTTTGTGGAAGCAATTAATTATGCACTGATTGAATTCGGTGCTGAAAATGAAATGTTCAAACGACCTGAAGTTGATTTTAATATTGCTATAACCTCCCTGGCAATTTTAGTTTTAGCCGGTGCTCTTGCCGGCCTTATTCCGGCCCGTCGTGCTGTTCGTATAAAACCCATTGATGCGCTGAGGACAGAACAATAAACCAATTTTATGCTTTATCCCCAGCTGTTCCGGATTTGCAATCCGGAACTTTTTATCTTTGGATTTAAAATCCTTTTTTTTAAAGCATTCGGATTGCAAATCCGAATGAGCAGTTGAGTTGATTTTTCAAATTCTCAAAAACTGGTTTGACTTCAGTCCTCCAGGAATCCCCTAAAAAAAAAGCCCT
>JAIOTR010000314.1 GCA_021106665.1 Bacteroidales bacterium | reverse complement strand
TGATTTAGGACATTTTATTTATCAGGTTGGTGTTGTGTTGTATAAGTAGGATGAAGCGATGTGAATAAGTCATCAAATGTTTTGCTATTAGTAGTTACAAATAGCATTTTGTATTTAAATACAAACATTAATAAGCAAATGAGCATCATTAATTAACATAACCATCAGAATATGAAAAAAATTTTAGTGCCTGAAAAGGATGGTAAAAGATTAATCGACTTTAATGATATAGTTTACTGTGAAGCCCAGGGGAAATACAGCAAAATGCTTATTAATGGTTCAGGTAAAACGATAGTTTGTAAAAGCCTCGGCGAACTTGAAGCTATTTTATCCCAAGATTGTTTTTGCAGGATACACCGCAAATATCTTGTTAACCTCAATTTTCTTGAGAAAGTAAGCACCAACGGAAAATATATTATAGAATTAAAAAGCGACATACATATTCCGATCGCTTTCAGGCGCAAAAAACAAGTTTTAAAATGTATTGAATACTTTTTTGGAGAATGATTTTATACGTTTGCTCCAAAATACAATACGTCCACTCCTGAAAATACTACGCTCGTTAACTTTTTGGATTTTCTCTTGACATTCGGGATTATATGTCTTAATTTTAATGCCAGCAAAATCATTATTTAACTAAAATTTCCTACAATGAAAAAAATCAAATTAATTTCGGGCGTAACCGTTTCGGCTATTATTGTTTCGGTTTTAATTTTTAGTTCTTGCAGTAAGCAAGAATTAGCAGAGCAACCTGTTACAGTTAAAAAGGAAGTGAAAATGAGTGAGGAAGATATTGCTGTTTACAACAAAATTTTATCCTTTAAAAAGAAAGTGGATTACATTAAAGAGAATCCGCATTATAAGAGTGGGGAGACTATGAGTGTGGATTCGGCAAAATGGTATTTAGATGCTTCCTTCAATTTAACATATGCTTTTACAATGGATACTTTTATTAATTTTAATACAGAAACCTTCACAATTTCAATTAACAAAGCTGAGGGCATGGTCAATCTGGATGATGTAAGTGCAGCATTTTATGAACTAAAAGATAAAACATTAATCATTTATAATGCTACTGAAGGAGAAGAAAAAGAATTGTATGTTTCGCATTTGGATATAGTTAGCAATGCATCGGATGAATTAATTATGGAAACAACTGCAACTATTGGATCGAAAACCAATGAAGAACCACCTCCCTTCAGCCAATGGGGCCCGTTTGAAGAGGGTGATGATTGGATGTATGGTGAGAAGTTGGGAGATTGTACTACTGGTGGTGGTATTTGGTGGGGGCTCAAAGATGCAGCCACTGAAATGGAGGATGCCACAAACACTTATCGGTATAAATACATTCAGGATGAAGGATCAGGGTGGTCGGCATTTTATACCGAACCCAGTGCAGTAGCAGTAGTAACGGTTTTTGATGATCAAATAGTTGCGGAGCTTTTACTTAATCCGAATGATGATGAGATTGACAATTACAGGGATTATCTGCTTTTATACCAGGAGAAAGATATTTCTATCGGATTAATCGTTGAGACTTGTATACCCTGGGAAGATATGAATTTTTATTACCACGGGACGCATAAGGTAATTTATGAAATCATACAGGAAAACTATAATGTTTTTGGCGTACATGCTGGCTTGACATTTTATAATTGCGATCTAATTGAAGGAGTAGGAGTAGGAGGAAATCCCTATGATCCGAATTATGCACATCACAAGGTAAAGGCAGTTTACAAAACCAGGCATATTTTAGGCAGCCCTAATGAACCAACATCTATAGGTGAATAATCCAAGCGAGATGAAAGCAATTCAAGTACTGTGTTGTACTTTTCTTTTTATGTTGTCTTTTGTATTATTGTCACAGGAAGTACACCTGCTTAATACTGAAAACAGAATAAGTTTTAATAATATAAGAGTTGATAATAATGGTGATTTTATCTCTATTTTAATGGAAGACAGTGCGAATTATCATTATACTGGAGGTCTTATTAAGTTTAACAGTGATTTTGATTACGAACTTTATATCCATGATATTGACACCGCTCATGTAGTATTTAATGATTTTGTGATAACCGCTGAAAATAATTATTTGATTACGGGCACTATCGGAAAGGATAATGGCATTGGATATTCAAACCATATTATCTATTTTCTGCTATTGGATGAAAATTTTAACTTCATCACTGAAAACTTATATTCTCTACCCACGCAATATACCAATCCGTTTATCAAGATGCTTAAGAATTCGGATGGCAGAATATATGTAACTATAGATAGAGGAGGGCCTCCAAATATTCTAAAAGGGATTATAGAATTATCTTCATCTTCACAAATTCTTAAGGAGGAGATATATTTTGATATGGGTGGTTCCATCATGAACCCTTTTCCATTCGATGATAATGGTTTTTATCTGTTAAGGGGCAGTGAGGTTCCCTGGGCAGTTGGACAGATAACTAAAGTAGATACCAATTTAAATTTCACTTCAACTGTATTACCCTATTATATTAATGGTCAATATTACGAAATGGGGTCACGAGGCAGTTGTAAATGGCTGAATGACACAACATATATTTTGATTTCAGAAGGTCATTATGAAACATATGGACATGACCTGTATATGTATAAAATGAATAATAATCACGAATTCCTTACCGAACCATTTATTATTGGTCGAGACAACATCAATGACCAGTCTCTATATTATCGGGGAATTGATTGGTCAACTCCTGAAGTCATTTATGTTGCCGGATGGGAATGGGCTTCCATGTACTCCCAAACAAATTATTATGTGGCCGTCACTAATGAAAATTTTGAAGTTTTAGGTGCTAAAAGCTATGGAGGGGACAACAACACTGCTGTAACCTCAATGCTTGCAACCGAAGATGGGGGTTGTGTGATGGTAGGTGGGCAACGTGATTACCTGGCAGGTGATGAATTTGACTGGGATGGTTATGTGGCGTTTTTTCAACCGGATGATATCATTACTTCGGCCGCTGAAACACCAAACCCTAATGATAGCGATTATATATTATTTCCAAATCCTGGAAATGATTATTTTTTAGTTCAGACTGCCCGCAAAGAAGTTCAATTGAGGGTGTTTGATGAAAGCGGAAGACTAATTATTAAACACTCTCTTGATAATAATTTTCGAAACCATATCAATACTCAAGAATTCAATCCAAGTATTTACTTCTGCTTGTTTATAGATAAATATGGAAATACAGAATGTAAAAAATGGATAAAACAATAAAAAACTAACATTATGAAGAAAAGAATTAAAGTCATGCTGGCAATATTGCTACCGGTAATCGTTTTCGGACAAAGTATTGAAGAAAACTGTATAAGTTGTATTGGAAACAAAGTGGATACCGAAAAAGGAGCTTCTGCTCTTGGAACACAAAACCATTCTTTAGGAATTAATTCATTCGCTACCGGTTATATGAATGAAGCAATAGGAGATTATTCAATAGCAATGCCTTATTTAGCAAATGCAACAGGTCATCGATCCCTCGCACTTGGTTTTAATGCAAATGCATCAGGTGCAGGTTCCATTGCCCTCGGGGCTCATTCTAGTACCGGACAAGATGCCATTCTTTCAATTGCTATAGGCTCTTTGGTTTCAACTGATGCAGACAATGCTATTGTTATAGGTTTTGGTTTGGAGGATAATCCTTTAAACAATGATATTGAAAGCTCATTAATGGTAGGATTTAATTGTGATATCCCTTCCTTATTTATAGGGCCATCTACAGAAACTGGAGTGCCAGGAAAAGTAGGGATTGGTACTACTCAACCATCACAATTGTTAGAAGTAAATGGAAATATGAAAGTAAATGCATATTCTTTGCTAAACCACTTAACAGTTGAGAATGCTATAGTGAATAACAGCTTATCACTTAACAGTAATGATATAACAGGTATTAACTCACTAAAAGGCAATGGTGAATTAAAACTTCAAAGTATCACTGGTGGAGTGGCGGATATAACAATTAATTCTGATGG
>JAIOTR010000362.1 GCA_021106665.1 Bacteroidales bacterium | reverse complement strand
TATTAGAAATGAATCATCTTTCATTATCTCATTCATTTTTCTAAAATCTGAAATTGGGTCAAATAAATGACTGATGACATCACAATGATAAACAATGTCAAATTGTTTCCCTTTAAATACTGACGTATTTAGCGGGGATTCTTCACAAGGTATATTGAGTTCATTCCTTATGTAGTTGGCTTGAATAGGATTAAACTCAAGCCCATGCGGATTAAAACCTATTTTACGAGCTTCGTCCAAGAAGTAACCTGCACCTGCCCCAATTTCAAGGAGAGCGCCACTTTTAATAACTGAACGAAATATTTTTAGATTATGTCTTGCATGTAATCTATTTGAAAATTCAGCAGAAATATGAGATTTCGCTGATACATGTGCATCATCATGTCCATACAAATCAACAATTTTATCGAAAGATGGTCGTGGGGATATGTATATTAGGCCACATTGAGAGCATTTTTTACCCTTGTATCCATTTTCTTCAATTACAATATGGTTGCTTTCGGTTTTACAAAAAATGCATTTGATCTCGTTCATACTCATTTCACTCCTGTTTCTTTAGTCAGCCACTAATTAGCAAACTTGCTATCTGCAAACAGGCTATTGAAAAAGTTTACACTAAAACAAACCGTTATTAGAGCATTAGGACTGAAATGCATAGGCATTGAGATAACATTAACAACGAATCGACTATTGATTGTTTCTATATAGTGTTTTTCTATGTAATAACAGCAAGGGCCTGTAGTAAATATTTCGGTATAATCTGCTCAGATAAAGTTTTAGAATTGATGGCTTTCTATTTAACTTAGTAAAATCGTAAGTATTAAGAGGAGCTTTCTGATTCTTATCAGACAACTCCTTTACATATCTATATAACTCAATATCCAGTTGATTTGCTTGAATTAATTTCTCTCTATCCTTCGGATTAGATAATAATTTATTTTTGATATCATTTTCTCTGGCTATGTTTTTCCTAATCCCGAACTTTTGATATATACTGAAATCAATTCCTGTAAGGTGATAAAAATCCAGGACACTTTTGGTAAAATCTTCCAAAATTCCCGCAAAGAATACCTTGGTGGAAATAATTTCCTTTGCCAACTCAATATCATCCTCACCAGAAATCTTTTTAACTTGAAAATTCTGGTATTGCTCATCCATTATCCAATCATCAAAAGGAATATTTAACCCCATGATATTTATGTGGTACTGGTAATGTGAGACGCACCGTACGATTGGATCCCGAAGGAAAGTATAGTATAGGATTTGACCTTCGAATTTGTCCAGATCTCCATAAGGTTTTACTTTATGACCAGCAATACTTATCACACCCGGGGATACTTTCTTCAATTTTCTCAAGTCTTTATGGGAAAAATAATCAAATCTGTTATCCCAGGGTTCAACATCCACATGATTAATTCCATATATTAATCTGAGACATGAATTAATGGTTGTTCCAGCGGCCTTTTCGATATGAATAAATGCTAACATATTGGAAACTTCTTGATCTAACTATTACTAAAATATTCCACGAAGTTGAATCCGATTCGATCTTAAAATATTTTCTAAACAATGGATTATATTCATGAACCTTGCGAATTATTCCTGTGGTATTGTTTTTCTTCCGCTTGTATGAATATGGGTTTGCCAAATATTCATCAGAAAATTCTTACCAAGAGAGTTTGACTTAATCAAACAAAACTGAAGGATTGAAATCGGCAAAAAAGAATTCTGACGGAATATTGGACTTTACCGCACATTCTGGGATCTGATCAGCTTTCAATGGCAATGCCATGCCGTTATCAATGAGTATTTGAATTCATCTTCATATTCTTCTACTATCAAGACATAATTTGTGACATCATAACGTACAGCTTCATATAGAACAGATGAATAAACACTGATATGAATATCAGCTGAGAGAAGTGCCTTATAAATATCAAACTCTGAAATTTGAACAAAATCCGTGATCTCATGATTTTGTTGCCCCGATTCTAAATTTTCTCTTTATTTTTATGCAAAATTCCCACAGATCTTTTTCTGTTCCATATAGCCGATGAGGTTTTTCAGGACTCGAAATATAATCTTCCATTTGTTTTTTATTCCACTTCATTTTTTTTAAAAAATATTCTTTATCATTTTCCAAATCCTGTTTGGTTGGATATGGTATATCTTTTATTATCTCTAATGCATCATCCCTGTTCATTTGACCTGAACAAATTAACGTTGATAAATGGAGTTTACGTTTATCAATATTGAATTTTTCAGGCAGAATATAACCTTGGTAGAATCTTGTAAAGACAGACTCATAATGTTTATAGGGATATTGCTTAAAGCCAAAATTTTCTGTTAAAAAATCCATTGCCATGGCTTTATTATATTTAAAATAATCAAGAAAAGGCACCCACTTGACTCCTTTTAAAATATTGACAACAACACCAACCATCCCAATTGTCGGAAAGGTTTTTAACTTTACATTACCAAATTTTTTACCAATGTTTTTTATATTTTTTTTATCGCGTTTGAACCAGTTCCAACCATCCGGCATTGCCATGCCCTCGGTACTGGTATTGGAGCCGGATAAAATATATTTAAGTCTATATTTTTTTGCCATTTGGTAATTTACAGCCAGCATTGCATTGTCATAAAGAAGTTCAATATCGATCACATTTGCATCAAAAAAAGCCTGCATTAATGACCTGTATTCTTCCCAATCTATTACATGGGTATGTAAATCCACTTCAAGTTTATCAACGAGATTCCTAATGTTATTTACAGCCAGTTCCGAATTCCAGCCATTATCCATATGAACAGCAAGAGGTCTGAGCCCCAGTTTTTTACTGAAATAGAGCGCATATGAACTATCTGCACCACCACTTAAACCAATAATGCAATCATATGGTTTACCTGACCCAT
>JAIOTR010000430.1 GCA_021106665.1 Bacteroidales bacterium | reverse complement strand
CTTAGGGTTTTCATCCTTACCCTGGAAGAAGACCCTGATTGGTATAAGGGCTGTCTCCCACCACTTTTCGTTATATACTACTTTTCTTACTGCAAAAGGTCCCCAATTTTCTTTAAATTCTTTAAAAATATTATTTGAAGTTTTTATTAAGCTATCGTCTGAATCTATAATAGATGCTTTGGTTGAAACGATTTTATCATGATTAATCAAGTTATCATAAAGTGGATATATTGGATTACCAGTCCAGATATTATTCCTTATCATCCAGGGTGAAAATATGCAGAGTGAAATAAATACAAAAGCTGCACTGTAACCGATAGCCTTGATCTGTCTCGACGTTTCGCCGTGAACTGACCGAAGATATATAAACGGTAGAAAAAGAGTTAGTAAGAATAAAACGATTAAACCGTTATATTTCGTCCCAAGAGCAAGTCCGCACCAGATTGCAGAAATAATCAGATATTTAACATTGAAGTCCTTTCCAATCCATTTCAACAGGTAAATTATAGAAGCTGTTGAAAAAAAGATTAATCCCAAATCAACATAAACCGTAATTGAAAGCTTTATTATTACAGGAAGAGAAAGAAATAAAAGAACACCGAAAAGTGCATATGAGGTGTCAATCCGCTTCTTCAGATAACTAAAGATTAACCAGGCGGTCAGCAGTGCAAATGAAAAATGAATGAACTTTGGAATAATATCATTTCCAAAAGATAGTGGAATTAAATACAGAAGATCCAGATTCATGGGGTAATAAGAAAATATTAACTCCGGAATTTCATAAATACCACCATGTTTCAAGTAGAGCTCAGGAACTGCAAGATGGTGGGTCAGCGCATCTCTACTTACAGGGGGAACATAGGAAAGGATAATAATAGAGATGGTAAGGGTTAGTAGAAAGCCGACAAGTAAAATTTTAATATATTTTGAAAATGATAGCATTTTAGCTTATCCAAAAGGGGACACTGATTAACACGGATTGCACAGATATATTTTTTTTCATTACTATAACCAAAAAGGCTCCAATATTCGATAAATCTGTTAGAATCTGTGGAAACCTGTGTGGTATTGTCGAACTTTTAAATTTTACTGAAAATGATATTTAAAGTATTTAGTCATATTCTCACAACAAAAAGATAAGTGTCAAATCCATCAGCGATTTGCACTTTCCATGAAAATCCGAGGGAGTTCCTCTATCATATAAAGAGGTAAGGATATAAGATCAAAGCTGACCTTTACCGTTCCGGATGCTTGTTTTAGTGAATGGTCCACATGTTGGATCGTTGGGGTATTCAAATCAAAACGAACAGCTATCGGCGTCTTTTTTTGAAAAACAAACTGCTGGATAGATTTTAAAGATCCGCTCTTTCCGGCCTTTACTTCAACCGGCACAATGGATTGCCCAATTTGAAGAACAAAATCGACTTCTGCATTTGAAGAGCGACCTTCTCGCAGCCAGTATGTTAGTCCCGGCCTTGTATTACTTTTTCCGAGGTATGCTATATGTTGAGCAATGAACTGTTCTGCGGTTTTGCCTTTATTGATAAACTCCTTTGTTTTTAATTCGTTCAGGGAAATCCACTGGACTCCACACATCGCGTTCATTAAACCGCAGTCCAGAAAGAACGGCTTGAATATTCTGGTATTTATTGTTGCTCTTAATGGAAAACCGGATGCATCTGTATGAAATGCTTTCATAATTACTTGTGCATTCGTCAATAAATCAACGGCCTTACTTAAATCTCTTGCCTGTTCCCTGTTATCTATACCGACATATTTAATTTTATTGCCAACTGCAATTGGAACATATTCAAATACTTTATGTATTCGAAGCAAATCAGCTTGACCGACATATTTTGAAAAGTCATCTCTGTATGTTTCAAGAATAGAGGCATGAACGTTGAATGCTTCGTTTAAGTCATTGCCTTTGATAAACCGCTGTACCGCTTCAGGCATGCCGCCTATTAATAAATATTTGCGTTGAATTTCCAGTAGCCGTTCATGTGCTGATAAGGGCAAAACGTCATGGAGCTGATAGTCTCGAATCAAATTGAGCAAGGATTCTTCATCCATTGCTTCAAGGGTTTCCTCGAAGGTTATCGGGCCAAGAAACAAATATTCAACTCGCCCTACTGGCATGGAAAATGAATGTTTTGAAAGTGCAAATTCAAGAAGAGAGCCTGCTGAGATAACAGGAAGATCAGGACAATCTTCATAAAAATAACGTAATGATTGAATTGCAACCGGGACCGCCTGTATTTCATCGAGAAAAAGCAAACTGCCTTTTTGTTTGATCGGTCCTTTTCCACAGATGAATTCAAGCTCATTAAGTATTCTGGAAGTGTTTTGACTTTTAAAAACATCTGTTAAATTCAGATGTCTCTCAAGATTAACTTCATGGAGAATTAAACCATGATTTTCAGCAAACTGCCTTACCAGTGTAGATTTACCTACCTGCCTGGCACCACGAATTACTAATGGTTTACGTTGAGATGCATTAAGCCAATCTTTTAATCTTTTTTCTGCAAATCGTTTTATCATTATCACTATGCATGTAACAGGGGTTAATAATGTTCATTGCATGTAGATATTACACCCTTGTTTTATAACTGTCAAGCATTAAGGAAATTTTCCTGGCGAAATTTCAAAGTTAAAATAAGAAGAAAATGATGCTTGTAGCTTTAGTGCTGATTTAGGTCTTTTCAATATACTTTTTGACAGGATTTACATGATAATCAGGATACAATATTTTTTGCCTTTCCAGAAGAAAGGCAAAAATTGTAATCACACTGCATTAAAGTCAGTCCGAACTATAAACCACAAATGTTTGGATCTAAAATAAAGCGAGATTGTAAAGTCAAAGCCCTTTTTCTGCTGAACGCAGATCACGTCTTCTCTCTTCCTTTCCGGGAAGAGAGAAATTGAAAGAGAAATTGAAAAGGAAATCCTGAAAAACCTGTTGATTCTGTCTGAAAATATTCTTTACGCAAACCGGCCTAAGAGTAATCAATTCAAAACTCTACTAAGTATCTCCGGCGGTATCTGCCCTAAATATACTTTCCCATCTATAACATACCCCGGCGTACCATTAATCCCCAGCTTCATTCCAATAGCAATATCGTGTTTCACTTTGTATCTAATTATTCTGTTTTTTATTGAATAGGAAAGCGCCCTGTAATCCAGCCCTATTTTTTTCGCAAGTTTCTTGATAT
>JAIOTR010000115.1 GCA_021106665.1 Bacteroidales bacterium | reverse complement strand
CAATATCAACTGCCGCCTCAGTATGTCCGGCCCTAACCAGAACACCGCCCTTTTTATATTCAAGTGGAAATACATGCCCGGGTTTATTAAAATCTTCCGGTTTGGAATTGGAGTCAATTATTTTCTTTATTGTGAAGGCACGTTCATGTGCTGATATTCCTGTTGTAGTTTCTGCTGCATCAACTGAAACAGTAAACGCCGTTTTATGTGTATCGGTATTGTCAATTACCATCATGCCAATATTTAACTCATTCAACCGATCTTTGATGATGGGCATACAGATTAATCCCCCACCGAATTTAGCCATGAAATTTATGGCTTGCGGTGTGACCATATCGGCTGCCATAATTAGGTCCCCTTCGTTTTCCCTTCGCTTGTCATCCACCACAACGACTATTTTGCCATTTCGGATGTCTTCAATTGCCTCTTCAATAGTATTAAAATCACTCATGAGTTATTCAGTAAATCCGTGTTTCGTTAAAAACTCTAAATCAATATTGTTATCTCTTTTGGTCTGATCTTTATCACTTAAAAATTTCTCAACATATTTTCCAATCATGTCGCATTCAATGTTTACCCTGTCACCGGTGTTTTTCTCTAAAAGGGAAGTAGCCATCGCTGTATGAGGTATTATTGATATGGTGAAATTTTGATCATTAGTATCTGCAACAGTTAAGCTGATTCCATCAATGGCAACAGAACCTTTTTTTATGATATATCTTGAAATGGATTTGTCACATTTAATGAAAAACCATGTAGCATTATCATCTGATTTAATATCCTTGATGACTCCGGTTCCATCAATATGCCCACTTACCAGATGACCTCCAAACCTGTCAGAAATTCGCAGTGCACGTTCCAGGTTTACTTTTGACCCTGGTTTTAAATCATTCAAATTTGTCCTTTTGATTGTTTCCGACATGGCATCGACAGAAAATCTCTTTGAATCAAATTTGGTTACAGTGAGGCATATACCGTTTGTATTAATGCTATCACCTATTTTTATGTCTGTAAGCACTTTATTTGCCTGAATATTTAATACAGCAGATTTGACGCCCCGTTGAATTGAGTCAATTATTCCTATTTCCTCTATTATACCTGTAAACATGCTACTTTTTAATAATATAAGCTTCAATCATCAAATCATCTCCAAATCTTTTAATATCTTTTATATTGAGCGTTATTGCTTCATCTACTTTTTCAAATCCGGTTCCGCCAACAGGTGTAATTGCATTATCACCTCCAAGCACTTTGGGCGAAATGAATGAATAAACTTTATCTACAATACCATCCTGAATGGCAGAGAAATTTAATGTGCTGCCACCTTCGAGTAAAATGCTGTCAATCCCTCTTTTGCCTAATTCCTTAATCAAATAGGTTACATCAACTTTTTTATTCTTCTCAGGACAAACAATTATTTGTGCACCTTTCTTTTTAACTCCATTTACAAAATCTGAACCGGTTTGACTGGTAATTGCAATGATTGTTTTTGCTTCTTTCGTATTTAATACATTGGCTGACAAAGGTGTCCTCCCGGTTGAATCAACCACAACTCGCAAAGGATGGCTTTTCTTTTTAAAACCGGACCGGTCTGTAAGCATAGGATCATCTTTAATGATGGTATTCACACCAACCATAATAGCTGCAGACCGGTGTCGTAACTCATGTACACACTGTCGGGAATCTTCATTCGAAATCCATTTTGAATCACCGGTAAAGGTTGATATTTTACCATCCAGTGTCATGGCAGTTTTTAAGGTACAGAAAGGTAATTGACAGGTGATATATTTGATGTATGCTTCGTTCAATGTTTTTATTTCATCTTCCAAAATACCATTATCAACCTTAATTCCTGCATTTATTAATGTCTCAATCCCCTTACCATTAACCAATACATTCGGGTCCTTCATGCCGACAACAACTCTTTTGAATTGCTCTTTGATGAGCCTTTCGGTACAAGGTGGTGTTTTTCCATGATGATTGCAGGGTTCCATTGTAACGTATATTGTAGAACCCTTCAGGCTTTCTTTTGAATTACGAATAGCATTTATTTCAGCATGAGGTCCTCCAAAACCGGCATGATATCCTTTACCGATTATTTTACCATTTTTAACTATTACTGCACCTACCAATGGATTGGGGTTGACAAACCCAAAACCTTTTTTCGACAATTTAATTGCCTGTTTCATGAACTTTATATTGCCGGATGTTGCCATAAAAAAACCCTAAAGATTTAAAATCTTCAGGGCAAAAAAAATATACTTTAGATACTATTTATCAAGTACAAAACCTCTTCTATCATCCAGACTTTAACTGTCGGTTCCGGAATTTCACCAAATCAGTCCCTGACGATTACTGTCAGGAAGTCGCGGACTATTACCGCCGGTCGGGAATTACACCCTGCCCCGAAGAAATTTAATTTACGTCAGCAAAGATAAATGAATTTTTTAATTCCCAAATTAAAAAAACCGGATTATGATAAATTAAAAAATTGATGTGAATTGATTATGAAACAGGCAATGAAAAATAGAATTGACTGCCTTTTCCCTCTTTACTTTTGATCCAGATTTTGCCACTGTTCTTCTCCACAAATTCTTTGCATAATATTAACCCCAGGCCGGTTCCTTTTTCTTTTTCTGTTCCTACTGTTTGGAATTTTTGGTCGAGACGGAATATTTTCTTAAGATTATCGGATGAAATACCAATACCAGAATCTGCGACTTCAATTTCAAGGTGCTGATTTTTTTTAGTCGAATGAACTTCTACTGTGCCATTTTGTGACGTGAATTTTATTGCGTTTGAGACCAGGTTTAAAAGTACCGTTGATACCATATTTTTATCTGCATAAGCAAATGTATTTGGATTTATATCAGAGCCCAATTTGATTTTTTTACTTTTTGCAATGGGCGATAGCAGTGCAACGGTTTCTTTTGAGATTTTAGACAAGTCAATTTTTTCTTTAACCACTAT
>JAIOTR010000215.1 GCA_021106665.1 Bacteroidales bacterium | reverse complement strand
TCTATTCTGATTTAAAGACTTGCTCTCCTCCTGAAAAGGTCGCTATAACTTTTACATTAGGCACAATTTCTATTTCAGAGATCATAATATCTTCATCCAGGATAACAAAGTCAGCAAATTTACCTGCTTCAATACTTCCCTTAACATCTTCTTCAAAAGCTGCCTTTGCGGCCCAGATGGTCATACCCCGGAGCGCATCCTCCCTGCTTAACGCATTATTAATTTGAAATCCTTCCTCTGGCCAGCCTTTCAAATCTTTCCTGGCAATAGCTGCATAAAAAGTGTATAGCGGATTAATATTCTCAACTGGAAAATCCGTTCCTAAAGGCAACCAATCATTCTGATCGAGTAATTGTTGGTAAGCATAGGCCCCTTCTATCCTTTCAGCTCCTACCCTGTCTTCAGCCCAGTACATATCAGAAGTGGCATGAGTAGGTTGAACAGAAGGAATAATTGAATATTCACCAAATAACTTAAAATCATCCAGATGTATGATCTGTGCATGTTCAATCCTCCATCTCCTATCATTTATCCCATTTAAATATTCAGCGTACAAATTCAATATAAACCGATTTGCTTCATCTCCTATAGCATGTGTGTTTACCTGGAAATTATGCTCAATTGCTTTGGCACAAATATTTTTGTAATAGTCAGGTTCATGCATAAACAGACCTGAATTGTCCGGATCGTCAGAATAGGGTTCGATCATTTTAGCGCCTCTCGAACCAAGCGCTCCATCTGCAAATAGTTTAATGGATTGAACTGTTAATCTTTCTGTTGTGTATGGCCCATTTTTAACATAACTATTAAGATTATTTTCAGACGGGCTAAGCATAGCATAAATCCTCATTTTTAAACTTCCTTCCTTGTGCATGATATCAATCAGGTCAACAGTCTCTTTACTCAAACCTGCATCATGTATAGAGGTTAAACCCACTGGAAAACAATTCTTTTCAGCTGCCATTAAAGCATTCCGATCAAATTCTTCATTCGATTGGGGTATTATATCAGATATGAGATCCATGGCATTATCAATCAATATGCCTGTTGGCTCTCCATTTGATACAAATACATCTCCACCCGCAATTTTAGTTTCAGCAGTAATCCCAGCTCTTTTTAATGCAACAGAATTGGCAACTGCTGCATGACCATCAATGCGGGTAAGGTAAACCGGATTATCGGGAAATGCCTCATCCAAAAGTTCTTTTGTCGGAAAATCTTTAATCTCCCAATCGTTCTGATCCCAACCCCGGCCTTCTATCCATTCTGATGGATTTTTCTGATAGTGCTCCTTTAACCGTTCTACTACCTCCTCAAACGATTTTGTTCCAACTAAATCTGCCCGTTTAAGCAAATTACACCCATATCCGTAAAAATGACAATGTGCATCTATAAATCCTGGATAAACTGATTTGCCGTCAGCATCAATTATATTTTCAGAATCATAATTTCCCAAAATAGCTTTATCAGTTCCGACGGCTACAAATTTTCCATCTTTTACCGCAAATGCCTGCTGAATGGCAAAAGCGTCGTCAACTGTGTAAACCTTTGCATTGTGTACAATTAAATCGGCTTGTTTTTTTTGAATTGTGCATGAACTCATAATTATCAGGGATACTGAAATGAAAAATATTGCTTGTTTCATAAATTAAGGTTTTGAGCAAAAATAGATATAATTGAATTAATATTAAGCCACTCACATAGTGATGCCTTTGGCAGAATTCACGAATTTATTCAACATCCAAATATATAGAACCTTGATTTTAATAACTTTAGTTTTTCAAATTGCTGTATCTTTGCAAATTGTATTAACAGTCCATTCTATCGTCACGCCTTTGGCGTGAAGGAAAGTCGGGACAACACAGAGCGCCGTACTTCCTAACGGGAAGGATCCCGCCTCGGCGGGAGACAGCAAGTGCCACAGAAAATAACAGCCTATGTCGGGATTCCGGCAGGTAACGTTGAAAACGTGAGGTAAGAGCTCACGTCCCGCTGTGGCGACATAGCGGGAGGGTAAACCTTACGGGTTGAAAGGCCATGTATACCGGGAACAGAGGGCTGCTCGTCCAATCCCGGGGGGTTGGCCGTTAGATCCTGATGGTGACATCAGGGCCAGATAAATGATAGATTAAAAACAGAATCCCGCTTACAGGGTTGTTAATACAAGATATATCGTCATTGCAAGTGATGTATAATTGAAACAATTTTATAATGAGATTGATTCACTTTCGCTCGCAATGACGTTTTTTTTTGATCATTTTGTATTTATACTCTTTAAATGTTTTGTATATTTACAGGTCAATATTTCAGTTGCCAACTTTCTATATATGTGAGTTATGAAAAAAATAATTTTTACTTTTCTATGGATTACAATCTGGATCATATCATATTCTCAAGATCCAAAGGGATTGATATACTTTGATAATTTTGAAGCTTATACAATTGGGGAACAATTAGTAATCCAAAATCCTACTGATTGGGCTACATGGAATATTAGTCCAGGTTCTGTTGAAGATCCTTACATTACAAATTTACAGGCATTAAGCGGTTCGAGATCCATTGCTATTGATGAAAGTAATGACCTTGTAAAACCAATTAATAATTACATTGCAGGATTATATTCCATAACTTTCTTTATGTATATTCCAGAGAACAGCTTCGGATACTTTAATACTCTTCAGGAATTTGATGGTTATAATAGTTCTTGGGGAATGCAGGTATACTTTGATGCAAATGGAGCCGGTATTATTGATGGTGGAGGTTCAAGTGCCTTTTCGTTTCAATACAATACCTGGTTTTTTAACAAAGTTTTAATTGATCTTGACGCAGACTGGGCAAAATATTATTTGAACAATGTATTGATCCATGAATGGATATGGAGTATTGGATCCGCTGGTTCGGGATACTTGAATCAACTAGGTGGCTCGAATTTTTATGCCTGGGTTGGAAGTGGGCCTGGCAATCCTACATATTATATTGATAATTATAAATTTGAAGCAGGCTGTTTTTCAACTGCCCCTCCAGTAAATTTACAAGCTGAGGTATTTGAACAATTCAATGTACATTTAACATGGGAAGAAGCATTTAATTTATATGCAGATCTATTAGGGTATAATATTTACAGAAATGGTCAATATTTAGGATTTGTAGAGGATTTATTTTTTGATGATCTTAATGTTAACCATGGATTGTATCAGTATTTCGCAACAGCACTTTTTGATGTCGGGGAATCTGATCCATCAAACTTTATTGAAGTAGATATAGTTTCATTTTTCGATGATTTTGAAGGGTATACAGTGAATGGCCAACTCGTTTGCCAAAACCCTGAAGACTGG
>JAIOTR010000419.1 GCA_021106665.1 Bacteroidales bacterium | reverse complement strand
ATACTACATGTATTGCCTCGTCCCTGAAAACCCACTGCGCCTTTTTATCCCGCTGATTTTTAGCGGGGGGTATATGAGCCTTTTTACTTAGCCATCCCGCGCTTATTCAAAGACTTTTTACGAGTTCATCCTCTTTAATTTCACCTAAAATTCAATGTAATCGTATTCACTAGTGGCGCAGGTGTCAACAAGAAAGGAAACCAGGTTTAACAGGGTGGGAAACTACCTGTGAATTGATATTAAAATGCAATTATTTTACAAGATTACGGAAGTTATATCGAGGGATCTATATCTATGAAATTAATAACCTATAAGGTGTTGAAAACTCGCAAATTTATAAAGTTATCAGTTTTCAGGAAAATTAACTTTTATCAATAGCTTTTTCGTGGGCAGCTTCACGGGTTAAAATTTCATCAAAAAAATTGACATGAAAAGTGGGCAGTGCATTTATTTTTGATTTATATTGTACAAATAGCTTATATTACATTTTGTTAATTTTGAAAACTTTAAACATGAAGGGATGTCCTGGTAGGCCTCGCTACGAAATTTGTGGAAATAATTTAAGAATTTCGGAGTTGGAGCAGGTTTTATGGAAAAAAATAATCTTTTAATATATAAAATAACTCGTGAGCTGCGAACAAAATGATCGGAATGACTATTACAATGACGACAACTATTATAAACATGGTTATAAAAGGTTTATTTTCAATACGCACCTTAACTTTCGATTCTTCCGCGAGAAGCAGTTTTGAAGCTGATATAATATGAGATCCCGTTTCAATAAAATTTTCACTCTTTACCGAAGCCTTTGCCTGATCCAACAGGTTCTGTAACCGTTCTTTAATGTTGGTTTTGGCATATTTGATGAATTGTGGGTTATTAATACGTGAATGTAATTGTGATATTTTTTTCTGCATTATGTCGTATTTATTTTCATCTTTAGCAGCAGTACGGTTATCCTTATCCGGCATCTTTTCCGTTGTTTGTATATCAGACTTTTTAGGGGCGGTGCTGTAATCCATTACATTCGTTTTCAAAAGGTTTGCGACTTTTAACAGCGTGGTCTTTTCCGGAGGTATAATCTGTTTTATGACGGGAATAACTGTTTCCCTGAACGAATCGACAGGGGTAGACATCTTTTTTTGAAGTCTTTCCAAGTGACTGAATATTGCTTTGCTCATTACTTTACAATCAGCATACCTTTTTGTCTTATCTTTGTTCAAAGATTTGGAAAGGATTTTATATGAACCATCTGCCAGACCGGGTATCTGTTCTTTGAAATTCGGCAAAGGACTCTTGCGAATTTTATATATTAAGTCCGCCAGGTCGTTGCCCTGGAATGGCAATTTATTGCTTAGAAGGTTAAAGAGTGTAACTCCCAGCGACCAAATATCAGATTCCGGGCCTACATCAGAGGAAAATGTCTGTTCCGGCGACATAAAAAACGGTGTTCCCATAATCATTCCTATTACAGTCTTTTCCATCTTTTGATTTTGCCTGTTATCGAAGGCTTTTGCGAGTCCAAGATCCATGACTTTAACTTTGCCTTCCCGGGAAATCATAATGTTATCGGGTTTAATATCGCGGTGAACGATGCCCCTTGCGTGCGCTTCAGCCAACCCTTCGGCCGCTTCTTTTAGTATTTCAAAGGCTTGATACTCGTGCAGCTTCCCAATGCGTTTGAGACGTTCAGCAGCAGTTTCTCCATCAACAAATTCCATAATGAGGTAGTTAATCCCGCGCTGTATTTTAACATCAAAAACATGGACAAGATTCTGGTGAATGATTCCGGCTGCGGTTTGCGCTTCGCGAATAAAGCGGTTGGCAAAAGTCGTCCGGGCGTCTGATTCCATCTGTTCTGGCGGTGTCATAATTTTAACCGCAACATCAATATTTAGTCGAAGATGCCGTCCCTTATATATAGCGCCCATATTGCCCTTTTTAAGCTTGGCATATATCAAGACCGGTTCGAGAATTTTATAGTTATCAAAGACGGGTACGTCGACTAATAAGGGATCCTGAACGAGTGTGTAATTTTTTCTCATGTTTACAAGGGATGTTCTTTTTTTGTATTTATATTGAATGTTGTCGCCAATAGAAAATATTTAAAATTATTTGATGAACTTACTGCCGGACAAGAACATTATATGGTCGATATTCTATTTATCAGTATTGGCGGTTTCGTAAAAAGTCGAGAAAACGCTATTTAATACTAAAATGTTTGGCATGTGCATTAGAACATATAAATCATAATCGGCTTACGACGTTTGAAACTTTAGCATATATTTATCATTATAGGCCGGTAATTGCAATAGGCTGGTCATTGCATTATAAATGGGGTGGAATCACAGCAGCATATTGAGAAAATATATAAAACGGTCATAGATTCTTTAAATTAAAAGGACTAAGAAATGGTAAAGGACACAAAACCGATTGTATCTTTCGAAGAAGCATTCGATAAACTCGATATTAGAGTTGGCAGAGTTATGGAGGTTGATGGAGACGGTGAGCAAGACTACTCAACCTCTTAACAAAGTTAAGGGTTCGCGTAAAAATAAATTTGCGATTTCAGGTGTTGAAGCACCCGGCCGGCAAAACGCGAAAAAGCATGAATATCAAGCATATTCTTAAGTTTCGCAACGCAGGAAGACGGGATGCATCGGCGCTTGAAATGTGAAATTATTTTCGGAGTCTACGCTTATCTGCGCAAGTTCTGAGACAATCAGGAAAACAAATTTTTATCAATAGCTTTTTCGTGGGCAGCTTCACGGGTTATTTTGCTTTGACCTATAAGCTGTTTAAGATGTTGGTCCATGCTCTGCATTCCCACGGATGTTCCGGTTTGAATAATCGAACTTATCTGTGATATCTTCCCCTCTCTTATCATGCTGGCAAGCGCCGAAGAGCCTATAAGGATTTCAACAGCAGCACATCGCCCCTTGCCGTTGCTTGTTTTAAGAAGCTGTTGGGCTATCACCGCCTTCAAGGATTCAGACAGCATGGTACGGGTTTGTTCCTGCTGATCTGTTGGAAAGGCATTTATTATTCGATCTATGGTTTTTGCCGCACTGTTTGTGTGGAGAGTACCAAAAACCAGAATTCCGAGTTCTGCACATGTCAGGGCAAGAGATATTGTTTCCAGATCTCGCATTTCACCAATAAGTATAATATCAGGATCTTCACGACTTGCAACTCTCAAGGCATCAGCAAAACTCCTTGCATGCGTATCGATCTCGCGCTGAGAAAAAAGACACTTTTTATTCGGGTGTACAAATTCAAGAGGGTCCTCAATTGTTATAATATGTCCATCTCGGCTGTTATTTATGTAATCTATTATTGCAGCTAAAGTTGTCGATTTACCGCT
>JAIOTR010000330.1 GCA_021106665.1 Bacteroidales bacterium | reverse complement strand
TTAGTCTTTTAGCTGATCAATATAAATCAGATATTTATGAGTTGAAGGTATTACCTAAACCCATCATCCTTGATTTTGATATAAACCTGGATTATCCAGCCTACACAGGTAAAAGGGATGAAATGGTGTCAAAAAATGGTGATTTAATAGTTCCGGTTGGGACTGAGATTAGTTGGTTATTCTACACCAAAAATACGGAGGAAATATATATGCGGTTTCAGGAAACTGGTATCACATTAAACAAGAATGAATCGAACACATTTAAATATATAAATAAGTTTTACCAAAGTCAGAATTATTCAATCAATTCATCCAACGAATTCCTTAAGAATTCGGATTCTTTAATGTATACTATTAATGTAATTCCAGATCTTTATCCGACAATTTTAATTGAGGAATATAGAGATTCTATTTTAGACAGGTATCTATATTTTAAAGGCGTTATTAAGGATGATTATGGCTTTGACATGCTCACCTTCAACTACGAAGTAAAAAATGAAAGTGATGTAACTTCACAACCTATTACTGATCAGCTCGAATTTAGCAAGAGTGCCAATCCCCAGCAAATTTTTCACTACTTTGATATTGTTGACCTGAACATGAAAGCGGGAGACGAAGTAGAATATTATTTTGAAATTTGGGACAATGACAGGATTCATGGAAGTAAGTCTTCAAAATCGCAGGTGATGACATTTAAACTTCCTGATTTGAACGATATAAATAAGCAAAGAGATGAAAGCAACAAGGATATAAAGGATGAAATGGAAGAGGCCATCAAAGAGACCCAGCAACTTCAGAAAGATATTGAAAAGCTTACAAAAAAGATGGTGGATAAAAAAGAGCTGAATTGGGAAGACAGGCAGCAAATTCAATCTTTACTTGATAAACAAAAGGAACTACAGGAAAAGATAGAATCTATTAAAGAAGAAAATGAGGAAAAGGCTTTAAGAGAGCAGCAATTCAAAGAGGTTAATGAGGAAATTATTGATAAACAAAGGCAATTGGAAGAGTTGTTTGATAAATTGATGCAGGATGAAGAGCTAAAAAAATTGTTTGATGAATTACAGGAATTATTAGAAGAAGTTGACAAAGATCAGGTTAATGAAATGCTTGAAAAGATGAAGATGTCGAATGAGGAGTTGGAGAAGATGCTTGACAGAAATCTTGAGCTTTTTAAACAATTAGAATTTGAATCAAAATTAGAAGAGACAATTGAAAAGCTAAATCAACTCTCTGAAAAACAAGATAAATTAAGTGAAGAAACATTGGATAAAAAGAACGAAGAAGAATCCTTGAAATCTGAGCAAGAGGATATACAGAAAGAGTTTGAGAAGTTATCAAAAGATCTTGAAGATTTGGAAAAAATGAATGAAGAGCTGGAAGACCCTAATAATTTTGATAAAATGGAGGAGGAACAGGAGAGTGTTAATGAAGACATGGAAGAAAGTCAGAATTCATTGGACAAAAATCAGCGGAAAAAGGCATCAAAATCTCAAAAAGATGCTTCCCAAAAAATGCAGGAAATGTCTGAAAGCTTATTAAGCATGCAGCAAGAAATGGTAGAGGAGGGAATGGGCGAAGATATTGATGCCCTGAGAGATATACTTGAAAATTTGATCCAATTGTCATTTGACCAGGAAGATTTAATTGAGAAAGTAAATAATGTAAATTTAAATGACCCTCAATATATAGATTTGATCCAGGAACAAAAGAAAATTACAGATGATCTGGAAATGGTTGAAGACTCATTGTTTGCATTAAGCAAACGGCAAATAATGATTGAACCTTTTATAACTAAAGAAATAAATTTAATTAATCAGAATATTGAGAAGTCAATTAATTATCTTAACAACAGGCAAACAAGTCAGGCAGGTAGTAGACAACAGCATGCAATGACCTCAATCAATAACCTTGCATTAATGTTAGCTGAAACATTGAATCAAATGATGCAGAGTATGCAACAAGGATCTTGCAATGGTTCTTGCAAAAATGGTAAACCAAAGCCAGGATCAGGGAGCAGTTCCATGAAATCGATGCGTCAGTTACAAGAGCAGCTCAATAAACAAATTGAAAGTCTGAAAGCAGGGAAGAAAGATAATGGAAAAAAGGAGGGAGGGAAGAAAAGTAATTCTGGACAAGGCATGAGTGAGCAATTGGCTAGAATGGCAGCACAACAAGAAGCCATTCGTAATCAAATGGGTAAGTTCAGCGAACAACTTAATAAAGAAGGTCAGTTTGGTGCGAGTAAGGAGATAAAGAAGATCATGAGTGAAATGGAAAAAACAGAAACAGACCTGGTAAATAAGATGGTAACTCAGGAAACACTTTTACGGCAAAAAGAAATTTTAACCCGATTATTAAAGTCTGAAAATGCTGAGCTGGAAAGGGAAAAGGAGGAAAAAAGAGAATCAACTGAAGCTTATGATCAAGATTTTCGTAACCCTGAAAAATATTTGGAGTATAAAAGGCAAGAACTTAACGAAGTGGAATTATTAAAGACCATGCCACCTTCGTTAAAACCATTTTACAAAAGTAAAGTAAACCAGTACTTTTACAAATTTGAAGAATTATTAGACTAATGAGACAAGAACAAAAAAAACTCAGGCTGAAATCATTGCCTGAAAGTATTCATCGGCTACAAGGGTTGATCGAAGATATTTGTGATGAAAATAACCTTAATCACAATTATCTTGGGTGTATTTCCGTGGCTTTAACTGAAGCATTTAATAATGCATTGGAACATGGAAACAAGAATAATCCTGAAAAATTTATTTCCATCGACTTCCAAAAAACATCAACAGGCCTTGAGTTTAAGATCAAGGATGAGGGTGATGGATTTGATTATAAATCTATTCCTGATGTTAAAGAAGATGGAAAGGAAAAAACATTTCCGGGTCGCGGTATTTTCTTAATCAAAACACTTGCTGACGATGTTGAATTTGTTGGAAAAGGTAATGAAATCGAAATAGGATTTAAAATTTCCAGCATCAACTACGAAACAGCAGTTGACAGACTTACGAAATTCAAAGATTATTCCGAATCGGCCAAGAAGGTCGTTGAGTAAGCTATATATTTGAATTATAGTGGAAAATAAAAAAATATTCTTCTTTTCAGAAGAAATCAATTTTTTATTACGACGTAAAAATAAATTAAGAAATTGGATTAAAGCCTGTATTCTTTCAGAAGGGAGAGATACGGGCTTTATCAATTATATCTACTGTAGTGATGAGTACCTCAAGGACATCAATATAAAGTACCTGAAAATAGAAAATTACACCGATGTTATTGCATTTGATAATTCAGATAGTCCCAAACAAATTTCTGGAGATATTTACATTAGCATTGGACGAATAAAGGAAAACTCCAGAGAATTTGAGACATCATTTTATCATGAACTTTATCGTGTTATGATTCATGGTATTTTACATCTCATAGGGTATAAGGATAAAACCAAGAAGGATGCTGATCTTATGAGAAAGAAAGAAGATTATTATTTATCTTTGCTCCCCAATTTTATCAGCTAAATATTTAAACGTTTCACGTGAAACATTGTTAGTTTGTTTAAGGAATACGACATAATAGTTGTAGGCGCCGGTCATGCTGGTAGTGAAGCTGCTGCTGCTGCTGCAAATCTCGGCTCATCGGTTTTACTTATTACCATGAACATGGCCAATATTGCGCAGATGTCATGTAATCCTGCAATGGGAGGAATTGCAAAGGGTCAGATCGTCAGGGAAATAGATGCACTTGGAGGTTACTCAGGGATTATAACGGACAAAACAATGATTCAATTTCGCATGCTGAATAAATCAAAAGGACCGGCCATGTGGAGTCCCAGGGCACAGAGCGATAGAATGTTGTTTTCAATGGAATGGAGAGATGCACTGGAGAATATTCCAAACCTTGATTTTTGGCAGGATATGGTTATTGGACTTATAACTAATAAGAAAAAGGTAGTTGGGGTTAAAACTTCCATGGGACTGGAGATTAAATCAAAAGCTGTTATTCTAACAAATGGAACCTTTTTAAACGGAATCATTCATATAGGGTCGAAACAATTTAGAGGAGGCAGAATAGGGGAGAGGGCATCTGTTGGATTGACTGAAGATCTTAATAAACTAGGTTTTGTTTCAGATAGGATGAAGACGGGTACCCCTGTACGGGTAGATGGCCGAACAATTGATTTTTCAAAACTTGAAGAACAGCCTGGTGATGCAATTCCTGAAAAATTTAGTTTTACTGATACCCCCAAATTGGAGAAACAGAGAAGTTGTTATCTGGCATATACAAATTCAGATGTTCATGATACTTTACGAACTGGCTTCGATGAATCTCCTATGTTTAATGGGCGAATAGAGGGGACTGGGCCAAGATATTGTCCATCTATTGAGGATAAGATTGATCGCTTTGCTGATAAAGCCGGTCATCAGCTTTTTGTGGAACCTGAGGGCTGGAATACAATAGAGTATTATATCAATGGATTTTCTTCTTCTTTACCCGATCATGTACAATTTAAAGCATTAATAAAGATTCCCGGATTTGAAAATGCTAAAATTTTCCGGCCTGGATATGCTATTGAATATGACTTTTTCCCACCCATGCAATTAAAGTATTCGCTGGAAACAAAACTTATTGATAATTTATATTTTGCCGGACAGATCAATGGAACAACGGGATACGAAGAGGCAGGCGCTCAAGGACTGATTGCGGGAATTAATTCTCACAGAAAACTTAATAGCTTATCTGATTTTATTTTAAAGCGTTCTGAATCATATATAGGAGTATTGATAGACGATTTGATTACCAAAGGAGTTGATGAACCTTACAGAATGTTTACTTCCCGCGCTGAATACAGAATATTGCTCCGACAAAATAATGCTGATCTGCGATTGACACTAAAAGGCTACGAAATTGGCCTAGCCGATGAAAAACGCAATAACCGTGTAATTCAAAAAAAGAAGACAATCGAAGAAATTATTCAGTTTATTAAAAAGGAAAGTGTGTCTCCGTCAGAAGTAGAAAAAATGCTATTAAATAGTGAGACAAGTCCTTTAAAGCAAAAAGTCAAAATATCCTCCATTTTATCACGGCCTCAAGTATCAATAAACAGTTTACTTGAAAATATAAATTCTTTCTCGAATCTTATTTCTTCATTTCCACCAGAAATTATCAACGAATGTTTACAAGAAGCAGAAATATTGATCAAATATGGTGGTTATGTCCAAAAGGAAGAGGAGATAGCAAATAAATTAAATGAATTGGAGGATATTTATTTAAGCCCGGATTTTGACTATTTCAATCTTAAATCTTTATCATACGAAGCAAGGGAAAAACTAGCGAAGGTTAAACCGAAAACTATTGGTCAGGCATCGCGAATATCCGGAGTATCTCCGGCTGACATTTCAGTATTGGCAGTTTACATTGGGAGGTAAATATATTTTCACGTGAAACAATAACACAATGATTACTTTATCAAAATGTCCAGTTTGTAACAAATCAGAACTTTCCATTTTTCTTTCAACAAAAGATTATTTTCTGACCAATGAGGATTTTGATATTGTAAAGTGTAATTCTTGTGGATTTAAATTTACTAACCCCCGGCCCAATGAAAGCGATATAGGGAAGTATTACGAATCTTCTGAATATATTTCTCATTCAAACGTAAAACAAGGTTTTGTTAATCAGTTATACCAGTTAATAAGAAAAATCACAATAAATAGAAAAATTGGAATAATAAATCAATATTTTAAAAAAGGTTCTATTCTGGATATTGGCTGCGGTACCGGTGAATTTTTAAATAGTTTAAAACTTCAAAATTATGATACAATTGGAATAGAGCCAAATGAAATCGCCAGGAAACACGCTATAGAAAAATATGATCTTGAGGTTTTGGATGAGGAAGGATTAGACAAACTGGAAAAGGATAAATTTGATGTAATAACCTTATGGCATGTATTGGAGCATGTTTTTCACCTTGATGAACGAATCAACCAAATAAAGCAATTATTGTCAAAGGATGGAATATTAATTGTAGCATTACCGAATTCCAATTCATGGGATGCAAAACATTACAAGCAATATTGGGCAGCTTTTGATTGTCCCAGGCATTTATATCATTTTGACCAGGTTTCTGTTAAAAATCTTTTTCTTGAATTTGGATTTGAATTGATAAAAAGCACACCCATGATTTTTGATGCATTTTATATTTGCATGCTAAGTGAAAAATATAAAACAGGAAAATCAAATATGATAAAAGCATTCTTTTATGGATTAAAGTCAAATTTATCTGCCATGTTTAATCAAAATAATTATTCGAGTATCATATATATCCTAAAGACAAATAATTCTTAATTTTAGCCTTTGTATTAAGTTTACACCATTCTATGGTATAGCAAGTCTTATTTTAGAAGAAAACGTTTTACAGGGCTTTATTTTTAGTCATTATAAAACATTGATATACACACATTTAATTTAGAAATAAAATACGCATGATCCAAAGTCCAAAATATAACATTCTGATTTACTTTTCTTTAGCCATTCTTTTTGTTTTATTTGCTGTTTTTTATTCCAGATTTTATGTTGTACCCAAGAATTTCGAAAAGATTTCAAGAAATTTCCAATCTGTATTCCTTGAAAAAGAAAAATCACTAGATGGGCTTTTGGATGGCATTGTAAAAAAAATTGATGCCAATTCCAAAGACACGATTTTTCTGATTGAAAAAGAAATTGACGGTTTTTCTGAAAAGGGAATTTCAATTATTCTTTTTGAAAATGGAATAATGAATTATTGGTCTGAAAACTCAATCCCGGTTTTTGAACTTCTGGATGAAAATGGGTTTGAGGCAAATCTTATTTTTTTGACCAATGGATGGTATTATACCAAGAAAATAGAAATTAATGATTACAGCATTGTTGGTTTGATAAAAATCAAAAGTGAATTTGCCTATGAAAACCAATATCTGATAAACGATTTTCAAAAAGATTTTACACTTCCGACAGATGTATCTATAAACCTCGAAAAATCGAAATTTCACATAAACGATTCAAATGGTGATTTTTTATTTTCTCTTGACTTCCCCTCTGAAATCAAAACTTCTGAATCACAATTAATCTTTTTAACTATCATTTATTTGATTGCACTTATTTTAATAATTGTCACAATTTATTGGGCTTATATTCAATTAGACCTAAAATTATATAAAAAGCGATATCTGCTTTTATTTGCCTTTATCATTGATGTCCTGCTAATAAGAATAGGAATATTCTACTTTGAAATACCCCGTTTAATATATTCATCAAAATTATTTAGTCCCGAAGTTTTGGCGTACTCCACGATTATACCATCTCTTGGAGATTTGCTAATAAATTGTATAATTCTTCTTTCGGTTTCATTTGTTATTTACAAAAGCCTGAACATAAATACATTTCTCCTGAAAAAAGCTTTCCGGAAAAAGTATATTGTTTCTGCCGGTTTGATCAGTGTGATATTTATATTCTATATATCCATGGCTCATTTATTTCAGAACATTATTGTAAATTCAAGCATCTCCTTTAACTTGAACGATATAACCAGCATTGATGCCTATAGTGTTTTTGGGTTTATTTGTTTTGGATTGTTGATAATTTCCTTTGTGTTTTTAACCTTTAAGCTGTCATTGATAATTTCCAGAATACTTAGCCGTCCTCTACAATTTTTCACCTTTATTTTTTTAAGTCATATTCTTTTCTATTTTATCTGTCAATATTTTTTTAAGTGTGATAGCATTATATTAATTTTCCTGCTAATATATATTTCATCTTTCTGGGTTATTAATAAATCCACTGCTATCAACATTCGTTTTTCTTCAACAGTATTTTACATTGTCCTTTTTTCACTGTTTTCAACATTAATACTGTATCAGACCAATCAAAGGAATGAAAAGGAAAATAGAAAGATCATAGCTCAAAAGCTGGCACTTCAAAGAGATCCTGTAGCCGAGTATTTATTTGAGAAAATCACACAAGAAATAGAACAAGATTCGGCTTTGCAAAATCTACTTTACGAATACTCATCAATTAACGATGCAGACCCAGAGAGGATAATTTCACATATAAACAGAAACTATTTTTCAAATTACTGGAAAAATTACGATTTGTTAATTACCATATGTGACTCTTCAAAACTATTAGATATACAGCCTGAGGATTATTTAATTAACTGTTTTGATTACTTTAAAAGCACAATTGACGAAAATGGAATTGCTACAGAAAGTGAAAACTTGTATTACTTAGATTATGATTTTACGTCCGATAATTATTTAGGGATTATTGATCTTAAAATTAATGAAGCTCCGCTCAAAATTATTATCGAGTTTTTTACTAAATATGTACCAAAGGGATTAGGTTATCCGGAGTTGCTCATTGATCATGAAACCCACAAATCATCTGAATGGTCGAAATACTCCTGGGCAATTTATGAAAATGGGGAACTCGCCTATCATTTCGGAAAATTTTTCTATTCTATGAATATATCTGACTATGGAGTTCCCTCAAATGAATCCAGTTTTTTTAACCTGAACAAACACAATCATTTATATTATCCAATTGATAAGGATACCATGTTGGTAATAAGCAAAAGAAATCCAAATTTGCTGGATATAGTTGCCCCTTTTTCATATATTTTCATCTTTTTCGGAATTATGCTTCTCATTGTTTTGTTAATACTAAGAAGCCCAATCGACATCAAACCATTTGAACTCAATTTTAAAAAACGATTACAATTATCCATAATTTCACTTATTGTAATTTCTTTTCTGCTAATAGGAATAGGGACTTTATATTATATTATATCACTAAATGATAGTAAGAATCATGATATTCTAAGCGAAAAGTCCCATTCCGTTCTTATTGAATTAGAGCACAAACTTGCTGCAGAGGAAACTCTTTCACCAGAATTAGAGCAATACATGTCCGACCTATTATATAAATTTTCATTGGTTTTCTTTTCTGATATTAATTTATATGATTTAAATGGAACCTTACTGGCAACCTCAAGAGCAGAGATATTTAATCAAGGCCTGATTTCAACTAAAATGAACACCGAGGCCTATAATCATATGAGTAATTTAAGAAAGTCTCTTTTTATCCATGAAGAATCCATTGGCGAATACGAATATCTGTCGGCCTATTTACCTTTCAGAAACGAACAAAATAATTTAATAGCCTATTTAAACCTTCCATATTTTGCAAAACAAGATGAACTCACAAATGAAATATCAACCTATTTGGTTGCTTTTGTCAATATTTACGTAATACTTATTGCAGTGGCAATTTTTATTGCCCTGGTTATTTCTAATTACATCACTAAACCCATTCAACTTCTCAAAGATAAAATCAGTAGGTTAAAGCTTGGAAAAAGAAATGAAATAATAGAATGGACTAAAAAGGACGAAATTGGAAGCCTGGTTATGGAATACAACCGAATGGTAGATGAATTGGCTGATAGTGCAGAACGTTTGGCAAAATCAGAACGTGAAAGCGCATGGCGGGAAATGGCAAAACAAATTGCACACGAAATAAAGAATCCCTTAACACCCATGAAGTTAAGTGTTCAATATCTTCAAAAAGCCTGGGACGAGAAAGCTCCGGATTGGGATAACAGATTAAAAAGGTTTACACAAACTATTGTTGAGCAGATAGATTCATTGTCAACTATTGCTTCCGAATTTTCCGATTTTGCCAAAATGCCCAGGTTAAAATTTGAAAAAACCGATATAACTGAAGTTATTAGAAATTCAATCGGCCTTTTTAGAAACACAACAAAAATTCAATTCAAATTTGATTATTCTAAAAAATACTACTCTTTAGCCGATAAGGAACAATTGTTAAGGGTTTTTAACAATTTGATTAAAAACTCCATTCAGGCAATTTCTGATCCGGAGAAAGGACTCATTGAAATTTCAATTGAGGAAGACAACAAATACCTTATACTGAAATTTACAGATAACGGAAATGGAATTCCCAAAGACCAAAGAGAAAAAGTCTTTTATCCAAACTTTACAACAAAATCAAGTGGATTGGGACTTGGTTTGGCAATGGTTAAAAGTATAGTTCAAAATACAGGTGGTGAAATTACATTTGAATCAGAGGAGGGTGTAGGAACTACATTTATTATAGCTTTACCCGTATATACTGTTGATAATTAAACTGTAATTCCCATCTCTTTCATTAATATTGTTGCATTCATATTTTTTGAAACCCCATCCCTCAATTTGTAATTGAATGAAAGTTGATCTTTATTTATATCTACCTCGAAACTTTTGTTTTTAATATTTACCGGGAATGACTCCTCAAGTTTTCCTAATGCTACATCATGAGTTGCCACAATGCCACTGGTATTTAATGAAATGAACTGCTTGATTAGCGCCTCTGAGCCTTTATGCTTGTCTTTTGAATTGGTTCCTTTAAGTATTTCATCAAGAACAACAAAAAGTCTTGTATTTGATTTTAGCGCTTCTATTATGCGTTTCAATCGTTTAAGTTCGGAATAAAAATAAGATTCATTTTTATGAAGAGAATCACTGGTCCTGATACTGGTAAAAATTTGGATGGGTTTAAATGAAAATTTTTCAGCACAAACCGGCGCCCCACACATAGCTAAAATCATGTTTACAACAATGGTTCGAAGAAAGGTACTTTTTCCTGCCATGTTAGCGCCTGTAATTACGATAAACTCCCCGGGATTAATTTGAATACTATTGTTTACTCTTTTCGATAAGTTAATCAGCGGATGTCCCAGGTTTTCTGCTTTAATAGAAAACTCTTCTTTTTGAAATACCGGGAATGACGCATATTTGTTGTTGAAATAAAAATTTGAAAAGCTGTTTAAGGAGTCGAATTCTTCAACCACTTCAAACCATTTTTTCATCTCTTTCTTATGTTTATTCTGCCAATACTCTAGTCGTCTCATTTGTAAAATATCCCATAGCATAAGTCCATTGAACAATGCCCATGAAATAAAATTTAAACGGTTGTCCAATGCAACAAGAATGGATGATAGTTTTTTAATGCTTTGGCCTGCAGAAATACCATTTTTTTGTAATCTGTTTTGCAGATCATTCAATTTTGAAGAACTGAATTTTTTGCTTTCAATTTCTTTTAGTAACAGGGCATATTTTACGAGCATTTCAGAAGTTTTACTTACCATGTTATGCCGCCTGTTTACTTTAAATGCAAAACTTCCCGAAATACCCCAGGGAATTACAAGGTAGATCAGAAATGTATTGAATGTAATAATGTTAAGGGATAATAAAAAAATCATTAATGCTGAGAGAACAGGTATTAGAAAGACTAAAACTGAAAAAACAGAATGATTGAAAACAGGAGATTCCTGTACCCATTCCAATATTCGCTTATTGTCGCTTTCTTTTTCATTGTGGGTAAGGCCTATTGCCTGAAAATGTTGTCGCAAGTCAATAAAATCTGAAAGTTCTTTTATTGATTCCTGATTTTCAAGAATCTGATTTTCATCAAGGAGGGGATAACATAACTGGTGTGCCAATTTTTGTTTTCCTATTATACTTGCACATCGATTTAAAAACTGAAACAAAGAGCCTTCGCCAAATATGTCAACGTCAGAAGAGTAAGCGTGATCCGGATCAATAAATTCCTCGCCCTTATCAAAATTATCAACATTTCCATCAAGTGCTGCTAATTCATTTTTATTAATCTGAATTAAAGATTCATAAAGCTTTTTCGACAATAGAACTTTCGAATGATATTTTACAAGATAAATGAATATTACAACTGATGATAAGATGGTGAGAACAATACCTAAAGATGTGCCTGTTCGTGCAAATACATAAATCAAAATAGCAGCTATCAAAAAAACCAAAAGACGTGAAATGGATATTGTTTTGCTTTGTTTGTTTGTCTTCTGAAATAATGATGAGTATTCATTTATTTTCTTCTGATAAACTGCCCTCAGATCTGTACCCATTTTGAACAATGTTAAGTTTCGGATAAAAGTAATAAATAAGATGAATCAGTGAGACAAGAATGGCTTAAGTTTTATTTTTTGATTTTGCAAAGAATATAGGGTTAGATTTTTTATGGTGTGAAAACTTCAGGGCATAAAAAACGGGGCCCCCAGAAAGGGGGTCCCCGCCAAACCCAAAAGAATCGAATTATGAAAAAATTAATCAACTATTAATTTGTATGGAGGATAATAGTTTTTGCCATCAAAAACATTAATAAAATAAATACCATTATCCACCTCTTGCAAATATAATACAAAATTTCTATTTGTGGTTGTTTTTTTTAATATTTTTTCCCCAGCTATATCAATTAATTCTATTTTTTTCCTGCCAGCATCAGTAAAATCAATGCTTATGTAATCTTTTGCCGGATTTGGATATATCTTAAAATTTCCAGAAATTACTTCAATAGTTCCCACAGTTGCAGCATAATAGCATGTTGAATAATCAGGATGTTGATAATAATGATTTCATATAACATCCCTGAAATTTAGTCAGGTAATGCAAACTTATAGTAAAAGTTTGATTCAATTATCGATGAAGGAGCATTTTAACACTTTTTTAACAGGCCGAATTAATCAAAATTATTTCCAACTCCCAAATGGATGTTTAATCAGATTTGCATTATAATATTTTGGATATTCTGTTACTTCCTCTCCTATCCAGTTGGGTTTAACGAAATTTTGAAACTCATCATGTAATTCTATTTCAGCAATAACCAAACCTTCATTTTCTGCTTTAAACTCATCCACCTCCCACAATAAATCACCAATTTGAATATTATAACGATACTTGATAATTATTGGTTTTTCACACAATTCTTCTAGCATAATCTTCGCATCTTCAACAGGTATTTCATATTCGAATTCAGTTCTTGTAGCGCCTTTTGATAAACCTTTAATTGTTAAAAAAGACTTGTCACCAACTACTCTAACCCTGACCACCCTTTCTTTTGATGTATTTAAAAATCCCTGATAGTACAGAATGCGCTCAGCAAGTGTTTTATAAGTTTCATCCTTAACAAGAAATTTTCGTTCTATTTCTTTGCCCATATCAATACATATCAATTGAAGTATTAATTAGCGAATTTAAACTAACTTAATGAAAAAATCAAAAACAGCGGATTGTTTATCCATCAAGCATAATATATTGATAAATAAGCTTATTCTGGCATCTGACTTTCTTTTCTAATATTTAGGTATTAAAAACTCATCCTAATCAGTCTCGGTTTATTTTTCTGGTTGAGGAACATAGCTTCCATCTGTATCACCTGAGCAGAGGATTGGAATATCTTGTGCGACATCCCCACCTGTGACACTAAATGCCGGAATCTCATAAACATAATCCGGAGCAATAAATACAGTTCCAGGTGGATTATTGGAAACTCTCTGTCTCATCAGTTGCACATCTACCATGAGTACATTGGTATCCCATGTTACATCACTAGCCAGGAATTCAAGATCTGTTAAAACCACCCCGGCCCCGGTCACATACTGCCATGTGACCTGAACATCATTCATCGACAAGCCACCCCATGGTTTTGTGGTAGCAAGGTTAATGGTATAGTTCCCATCAGCAATACCTGTAAACTCATAATAACCCAAAGCATCCGTTGTAGTTGATCCCACCAGGATATCCGCATCATCATATAACATCACTGTACAGGCATCCATTGGCGTAGCAACAGCATTGGCATAGTTCAGATACCCTCCAATATTATAACCACCCACATGCAAAGTACAGGGAATTATTACCTGGGGTTCCACAGGATCATTACTAGAAATGATAAGGTCAGCATAATAATCACCCACTTCCATATCAGTAGAATTAAATGTTACATCAATGTCTGTCATATCCGACCCCGGGATTATACCTGTCAGCGGTATGAAAGTAAGCCAGTCATTGAAGTCGCTGTCCACAATAAGTGTATAATCTTCTACTTCACCATAAGAAAATGTTTCATCACAAGGATCGGGAGAAGTATTATAAATAATCTGAACCCTCATTCTTGTTGGCCCCGGCATAGCATCCGCAGGGGGAATTATGTTGGCTGTATAAGGCCCAACTCCTGGAGAACCGGAAACAGTAACTGGTGCATCATCCCAAAGTTCATTCTGGTTCCAGTCAACCCAAATACCACACTCGTCGGAAGACCAGATGGGGTCTCCATTTGTAATTGAGATTGGATACGACATATCTGGTACAACAACAGTTGACATGCTTGTATAATCACCATAGTAGCTCTGTGGTGTGGTGTTATTAATAGAACCGATGGTAACGTTCTGGATGAATTCATCACCACCACCACCAACAGAAGTACAATAAGCTTCGGAGTTTTTGTCAGGGTGGTAATACTTTGTAATGGAGAATTCCAGATTAGTTTCGCCAATATTTGAAATTGTGAGTGTTTGTGTTGTTTGATCATCGGGCGGTAGGGTAACCTCGAAACTTTCGGGATTGATTTCAATGTCAGGTGGTGAAGGCGGAGGTGAAACTGGAGGGAAGATAATGTAGTCAATCCATCCACAATCTGAACCATTGCTGGTATTACCATCCTTGTAATATATCCACTTGAAAGTATGTAATCCGGCAGTAACAGGATAACTAACCTGCCCCCATGCTACTTCTCCTGCCCATTGTTCCTGCATTGTTCCATCAATCCAAAATTGCAGATAATCATAGTTGCTTTCGGAAGACACTTTCCTGTAAAAGGAGATATTATCGGCAGCAGTAACATAAAGTTCCACTTCCATCTCTGAGGTTTGGTTATGTGAAATTGTACCAGATTTAGCACAGTATGTTCCTTCATAAGGATCCACATCAGTGATAAACCAATCGGCATTACCGGCAAAAGTCCAGGGGTAGCTGCTGAAATTTCCTGTTTCCCAGTCTTCTACGATTAAACCGACAGCAAAATTCATAACAAATGAATTTGTATAAGTTCCACTATTTGAGCTTACATCCAGAGTTAATATAAAACTTTCACCAATTGGTGTTGTATTGTCTACTAGAATTGTATATATCCTTTGTGTTGTTTCTCCCTGAGATAAATTACCAAAATTTGCATTAGCACTGATTATAGTGATATATGGTGAGATTGTACTAATAATTCCTTCAATGTTTTCAGCAGTAATATCTCCGTTGTTTTTTAAGGAAACCAAAATATCAATAGTTTCTCCGGGGTCAATATTTCCATTATTATTACCACCCGAATCATCAACAGTATATTCAGTCATGGCAAGATAAATACCTGAAACCGGTTCAAGCACTTCTATTGCATCAAAATCGAAGCCGGCATTATCAACATTGGCGGAGCCATCACCATCATCTAATATCTTAATAAATTGAGCTTCTGGTAATCCTGATGTAGCAATATCAAACTCGGTCGTACCGTTACCTGTTCCGAGGCTAATCCATGGACCATCTATTGTTTCGCCAGCATAACAAGTGAACCCTTCAGGGGAAGTATCGCCTTCATGTACTTTAAAGTCTGATCCAGGCCCATCAATTACAGGATATTGCATATCTAATACACACCAGCCGTTCCTTCCTATTGAATAGTTGATATAGTCAGGTGCTCCCAAAGTTCCTGGGGTCCAACCCTCATCAGCATCATTGTTATCAGGTATCTGGGAGGAAGAGAATTTATAAGCATACTGTCCATCTTCAGGTACAAGTTGGAAATCAGTAGTAGTAGCATTGAATTCTGTTACAACAACATTATCTATGGTCTGGGTGGTATACCCATTAGCCATCACTGTGATACTATAAGTACCTGCCAGAACGTATTTATGATAATCGCCGGCAGTACCATCAGAGAAAGTCGGAAAATAATCATTGACAAACACAACTCCGGCAATAGAATCACCTGTATTTATATCGGTTATTGTTCCATCTAATCCATATCCTGAATATTCAATCATGGCTATCATAGAAGGATAGTTTCTGTTATAGTACATCATTATATCAGAAGCAGGTGGTTGTTTGCTATAAGAAATTTCCATAGACCATGATATTGAACCCATAACTCCGTAATTTGAGTCTTTAGTACTTCCGTTGATTGCATACATCCCTGTATTCCCTTGTCCGTATTCAAGATTCGGATATCCTGACACAGAGGAGTAAACACCTCCGAGTTGATAAATATGGTTCCAATCGTGAGGTTGATTAGACCGGTAACTCCAGGGCAAGGAAATATATTCCGTTCCGCTATGGTAAGTAGTATGAACAACAAATTGATTATTATACATACATTCCCTTAAGGCCTTACTTTCAACTTGTGAACAAGGGCCGGTGCTGTTTCCCCAGCCATCCCACATGTAAGCCCAGTCACGGTTAAGGTCAACACCGTTGTTATTGTATCTGCTCATAGCTTCTCTTCCGTCAGGATTTACCATTAGATAGAGCCATATCTCACGGTTATCTATCAGATTGGTCACTGTTGGATCGGATCCATAATCAATACATATATCCCGTGCAAATCGAATGACATTTTCAGCCGCTCCAATCTCATCACCATGAATGCCTCCATCAAACATCACCTCTGCTTCCGGTTCATCAACCAAAACATTATCGCTTATTTTCAATGCTGCCAGTTGCCGCCCTCCCAAAGATGTTCCAAAAATGTATTTTTTGCAAATAGCAGGGAATTCTGTTTCAAGGCTATCTGCCAGATCAATAATTTCCTGGTAGGTATGATAGGCATCTTTGGTTGACCAAAAACTGGTATTATGCTTATTTAAGTCTTCAATAACAATTTCATAATTCAATCCTAAAGCTTCAATCTGGGAAAGCTCTTTTGGAATCACATAAGCGGTGATATGATCATAATCTGGCCCATAAAAGTCCATGCTTAATTTCATGCCGGCCAACTGGTTAAATTGCTGCTGATTCTCAATAGGAATTTGTATTTGCATTTCTCCATTGCGCCAACCATCCGCAAAAGAATTGGAAACAATAGTCAATGCTATCAAAAAGATTAAAAGGTTTTTCATGATGATATAGTTTTTATTATAATCTAAAAAAGCCAGCCTGAAACCAGGACTGGCTTTTTTAAGTTTCAAGTTTTTATAAAATAAAGAATAATCTATTTCCCCGCCGCCGGCTCATAACTATGATCCACATCACCAGAACAGATAACAGGAATATCCTGAATAACGTCCCCACCACTAACAGCGAAATCAGGAATGATATAAATATAGTCAGGCGAATTAAAGA
>JAIOTR010000003.1 GCA_021106665.1 Bacteroidales bacterium | reverse complement strand
GGCATAAAAAAACCGGCACAAATGAGCCGGTCTTAAAATTATCTTAATTCTTTTTTTATTCCGCCATTCCCATATGCTTGCTTAAGAAAGATTCCATTCCCCTGTAAAAATCAAAACGATTTTCTTCGTTGTGGAATCCATGGCCTTCGTTATCTTTCACCAGGTATTCAACATCAACACCACGGGCTTTCATTGCTTCCACCATTTGATCCGATTCATCAACATTCACCCTTGGATCGTTCCTTCCCTGTGCAACAAACAAAGGAGCTACAATTTTATCAGCATGAAATACCGGTGATACTTCTCTCAACATCAGGCTATCTTTTTTCGGATCGCCAATCATTTCATAAAACATATCGAGCATTGGTTTCCAGTATGGAGGTACTGTCTGCATGAATGTAAACATATTTGATACTCCCACATAGTCAACCCCGGCAGCATAAAGGTTTGGCTCCTTAACCAATCCCATTAAAGTTGCATATCCGCCATAACTGCCTCCGTAGATAGCAATTCTTTCAGGATCGGCAATACCTTTATCTATCAACCATTGGGTTCCATCAGTAATATCGTCCTGCATTTCTTTACCCCACTTTTTAAAGGAGGCCTCCCAGAATGCTTTTCCATAACCGGTCGATCCCCTGAAATTCATCTGGAATACGGCATAACCACGGTTTGCCATAAACTGGATCTCAGGATTAAATCCCCAGCCGTCGCGGTGCCATGGTCCACCATGAGGATTTACCACAACCGGTAAGTTTTTAGCAGTTTCCATGGTGTATCCTTTTGGCAGTGTAAGGTATCCATGAATTGTTAAACCATCACGCGATTTATATTCAATGGGAGTAACAGCGGCCATTTCATTCTCATCAATCCATGGGCTGACATCTACAATCTTATCAATTTTGTCGGTTGTTTTATCATAAATGTAATAAGCGCCGAGAGAGCGGTCGCTATAAGTACGAACGATGAAAACCGTTTCGTCTTTATTGGATCCACTGATGCCTAATTCATAATCTCCAAGTTCCTTATTAAGCCGATCAAATAACTGGCGCGTTTCTTCATCAAAGAAATATCTTTCACGTTTCCATGATGTATATGAAGCTGAAGTTATTACTTTTCTTTTCTTTGAGTAATGAACACGCGACACATCATAATCAGGATTTTCATATAAAACCTTTACCTCTTTACCGTTAGCTATATCAAACTCAACAACAACATCTTTATCTCTTTCGAGATTGGAAGTTCCGATAACATTCTTATTGTCGAAAGTAAAGAAATGGGGCATCATATTATCTTTAAAGCTTGTAGTTAGTACATCCTTCCATTCGTCCTGCTCGGTTTCACGATAGAGAATGCTCATATTAACCCCATCTACTATAGCAAAAGCTACCCTGAGTTTACCATCATGGTCGAACATCCATCCCTGAATGTTACCCGGATTCTCAGCTAACATTTCCATTTCACCGGTTTTAAGATTCAGGCGATAAGGATCAAATACCTGCGGATTACGTTTGTTCAATCCAATGATCACTTCACCGGGAATATCTTCCAGGTCGTCAATGATCTGTGTCCTGACATCTTCAAAATCAGTAAAACACATCAAATTAGTTCCATCAATGTTTACTCCATATAATTTGTAGTTTTCATCTCCTCCATCATCCTTCAGATAAAGGATCTGTTCATCATTTGGCCAGAAATATCCTGCAATGTCCCTATCGGTTTCACCGGTGATACGGGTAGCTTCTTCTTTGCCTCTTTCCTGAATGAAAACATTCAATCTGCTTTCATAAGGAGCGAGATAGGAATAATAGGTTCCATTCGGTGAAATTTTGTAAGCTGTTTTTTCAGGATTTTTAAAAAAATCTTCCAGCGGGATTTGTTTCGCTTTCATAGGCGCTTTTCCAGTGTTTGTACAGCTTCCGATCAGCAGAGCCAGGCCGATAAATAAGGAAGCGATGATTGCTAAATTAATTTTTTTCATTGTTTAATTTTTTAATAGAATTTTAAATATAGTTTTCGATTATGCCGGCAAAAATATGGTTTTTAACCATATAATCACATATTTCATTAAATATTATTGATAAGTAATCGTTACTTTGTAAAAAAAAATTCGAATTTTTTTTTCAGGCTTAATGAAGATCGTTAGTAAATATTTCAAAAGGATTATTCTCTTTTTTTTTATTCTGTTATTTATTTTTGCCGGAGCGCTATTTGTAATTGGATATTATTACGGCGACGAAGCTGAACAGCTTATTGTTAAGGAAATTAATCAAAATCTGGATGTTGAAGTTTCGGTGAAGGACATCAAGTTTTCTTTGTTCAATAATTTTCCATTTGCGTCGCTTGAGTTTACTGACATTCAGACAAAAGAAAAACTATCAGCAAATTCCAGTCCTTTATTAAAAGCTGGAAATTTGAGCCTGTTGTTTAATATCTATGATATTATTTCAGGTGATTATAAAGTTGAAAAGATTGTATTGGAAGATGCCTTTTTGAATTTGGTGGTTTATGATAATGGGATAAAGAATTATACTGTTTTTCAAAATCCCATGAATGAAAAACAGGAGTCGGTTCAAATAAACCTCAATAATGTTATTTTTAAGAATGTCGAGGTATCCTATATTAACTATCCCTCTGACCAGGAATATTTATTTAATATTAACCAGGGCAAACTTCAGGGGATTTTTACTTCATCATTATATACGCTGGATATTTCGGGAAATTTTTATTCAAAGCATATCAGATCGGGCAAAACGGTTTTTTTAGAAGAAAGGGCATTAAAAACCCACCTTATTATTGATGTAAACAGAGAGACGGATATATATCTGATTAAAGATGGGGCATTAGATATAGCTGGACTTGAATTTGATATTACAGGATCAATACAATCATCATTAAAAAACAAAGATCTTGATATCACAATCAATGCTAAACGATCTGAAATAAAATCGTTTTTCGAAATTATTCCTGAAGAATATCAAAATCCATTAGAAACTTATAATCTTAGTGGTGAATTAACGTTCAATGCGTTCATCAAAGGAGATTTCTCAGGCAATACTTTACCGATGATCACTTTTGATTTCCACCTGGATAATGGCAGGATCAAACATCCTGAATCAGGAATAATCATGGAGAATGCATCCTTCAAAGGTCAATTCAAAAATGGGAAATCCAAATCTAAAAAGTCATTTTCACTCAAGCTACAGGATTTTAAAGCCAGGTTAGCGACCGGTGAGGTATTTGGTGAATTAAATTTGGTAAATTTTGAGAATCCTTCAATTGATGTAAGTGTAACTACAACAATAAATTTGAGCAAGATTGTTAAGCTTTACAAGATTGATACCTTGCAAAGTATTTCGGGCACTATGGATCTGTACCTACGGTTTAAAAATAAACTGAAAGGTTTTAGACAGTTTACCATATCTGATCTTATTTCCAGCAAAACATCAGGATCAATGAATATTTCTGATGTTAATATTAAGTTGAAAAACAGCCCTATAAAATATAAAAACCTGAATGGTTCTTTCAATTTCAATAATAAAGATCTTTTGATCAAACACTTTGAGGGAAATATTGCCAATGGTGATTTTGAAATGAAAGGTTCTTTTATAAACCTCCTGGCTTATACTTTCCTCCCTGATGAAAAAATAAAAGTGAAAGCTGATTTTATTTCCAGTTCACTTAAGCTAGATGATTTTTTGATTTATAAAAAAAGCAGTACAGACACTATATATCGTCTTCGTTTTTCTGAACGAATTAGTTTTGACCTCAATCTCGACATCAAAGAATTTTGGTTCAGGAAATTTTATGCCCGGAATATGAAGGGACGGATTCAACTGAAAGATAGAAAACTTACCGTTGATAATGCATCTCTTAAATCAATGCAAGGGACAACAGAGTTTTCAGGGATTATAGATGGAACAAACCCTCAAAAGTTCTGGCTGAATTGTGAAGCAGATATTTTTGATGTAAATATTCAAGACTTGTTTTATGATCTGGGAGAATTCGGACAGAAAAGTATTACTAGTGAAAATTTACGTGGAAATGTAAATGCAAAAATCCATTATAAGTCATACATCAGTACTGAGTTAAAAATTGAACGGGAAAGCGTTTACACCCTTGGCGATCTTGTAATTACAGATGGTGAATTATTAAATTATAAACCCCTTAACAAATTGTCCAAATTTGTTAAAAACGAGGAACTGGAGCATGTACGGTTTTCAACACTAAAAAACCAGATTCTAATTAAAGATGAAGTGGTATATATACCTGAAATGGATATTGAATCCAATACACTCAACTTGAAAATCAATGGTACTCATACATTTCAGAATGAGATTGAATATCATATCCAGATTTTACTTTCCGAATTAATTTCAAGGAAAGAGCAAAAAGAAGAAGAAATAGAAGGAATTTTTAATGATGATGACGGGCTTGGCAGGACAACTCTTTTCCTGAAAATGACGGGAAATGCCAATGACGCTGATATAAAATACGATACCAGGGAAGTCAGGAAGAAAATATCATCTGACCTGAAAAAAGAAAAGCAGGAGATCAAAGATGCTTTTAAAAAGGAGTTTCAGATATTAGACCGGGAAAAACAGGAGCAGACCGAAGAAGAAGAATTTTTTGAAGCTGAAGATAACAACCAGATTGATTTTAAAATTGAATGGGAGGAGGAAGAAGCAGACACAATTAAAAAACAAGTTCCATCAAAAAAGAAGAAAAAATCACCAAAAAAGAAAACAAACGATAAAAAGGATTTTATCATTCTTTGGGATGAAGAAGGGGATACAATAAAATAGTTTGAAGTTCGAGGTTCGGAGTTCGATGTTTGTTGATCAAATTGTTTTGATACAAGGAATTAATTATTGATCTCAAGTTTAAACCCGGTTCCGTGAACATTTGTGATGGAGATGCTTGGGTCGTCCTTAAGGTATTTTCTAAGTTTTGTAATAAAAACATCCATACTCCGGCCAATGAAATAATCATCATCTCCCCATATTGATTTTAATGCTGTTTCACGGGTAAGTAATTTGTTTTTATAAATACACAACAATTTTAATAAAGCCGCTTCCTTTCGGGTCAGTGTATGTTCATTCCCTCCGTAGTTTAACAACATATTTTCATAATCAAATTTATATTTACCAATTTCGAAAATACCATTATTATTGTCGTGCATACCATTTTGATCTCTCATGCAACGCTTTAATATAGCGCTTATCCGCATGCTGAGTTCTTCAGTGTTGAATGGTTTTGCAATATAATCATCACATCCAACCTGGAATCCTTTAATCTTATCTTCTTTCAGCGTTTTGGCAGTTAAAAAGATGATGGGTGTAAGATCATCAAATTTACGAATGTCCTCAGCCACCGAAAACCCATCCTTTTTAGGCATCATAATATCAAGGATAACGAGATCATATTTACCGTTGCTGAATTCACTCAGGCCTTCTTCCCCGTCTTTACAAACGGTGGTTTTGTAGTCCAGCATTTCGAGATAGTCATGTATTACCATACTCAGGTTGGGATCGTCCTCAACCAGCAGTATTCGGGCGGTTTGCTTTTTATTTGTCTTCAAAACAGTTAATTTGGTTTAACATTTAGAAATATATTTAGTATAAACTCATTTAGCCGGTTTTTGTTTAAACAGGGAATGAAAGAATAAAACTACTTCCTTTATCTATTTCACTTTTCAGGTCGATTTTTCCTCCCATTTTTTCAATCATTGTTTTCACGTAAAAAAGACCAATTCCAAATCCCTTTGCATCATGGATGTTGCCAGTTTGAAGCCTGTGAAACTTCTTAAATACATCACCCTGATTTTCTTTGCTTATCCCGATACCTTTGTCTTCAACTTCGATATAAATTTTCCCATTCAGGTTGCTCGATTTAATAATTATTTCAGGATTAGCAGGGGAATATTTATTGGCATTATCCAAAAGATTATTAATGATATTTGTAATATGCTCCTTATCAGCCCTTATCACAGACTGGTCAGCATTCAAATCCGACTTCAGGTTTCCATGTCTTTCCCTGATATGAACCGTAAAATGACTGATACATTCATTTATTACTTCATGCAAATTGACATCTTTCAGTTTTATTTTGAAATCACCTTTATCAATGATGGCCATTTGCAACACCCGCTCTACCTGATTTTTTAACCTGTTATTTTCATCGAAAATAATATTTGCATATTTTATAATTTTTTCAGGGAATTTAATAATTGCATCTTTAGTCAGCATTTCGCTTGAGACGGAAATTGTTGCGATCGGGGTTTTAAATTCGTGGGTCATGTTGTTTACAAAATCAGTTTTCATTTCCGATAGTTTCTTTTGCTTGAGCAGAGAATAAATGGTAAAAAAGAAACTGAATATCAGTATCAAAAGAAATAAACCCGACATTACCGGCAAAATGATCATTGTGCTGAGGATCATCTGTTGCTGGCGAGGATAATAAACAGAGAGTAAATAACTTTCCGACTGACAAAGACAGGTAAGTGAAACCCAATGTGGAGAGTCGAGCAGTTGTTGCATGTGCCCGTTATATTTCCCCATTACAAACATTTTGTCATTTTCGCGGTAAATAGCATGATCAAAATCACCCTGCATTTGCATACTTGAAAATTCTTCTTTGAGCAATGAATCAACAACATCAGGATGAATGATTGAAAAAATATCAACATGCTCCCAGTAAAGGTCAGTACCGACATCAACCGTTTCAGGTGAATATGTTTTTTCCGAGGTCATTAATTGATTCACCACACTCTTAAGTGCAATTTTTACACTGTTATTAAACTGGTCTTCTTTTAGATGCAATGCATCGCGAACCCAGAATAACTGTGTGATTAATGCAGTAACCAACGATATGGTGGTTAGGGCAATAATTAGGGTTATCACTTTTCGATTCATAGATCAAAATTAAGTTTAAGCAAACTGTTAAATTTTATTTTAACAAAAAATTAACATAATTAACAACTTCTTAACATAACAACTAAAAAATCTATATTATGTTTGTCGCAGAAATTAAATGAAGGTTATAAATTTAAAGAAATTAAACGTATGAAAAAATTAATGTTTGTAGTAGGAGTATTGTCTTTCTTATTCATAGGAACTGTTACTATTGATTCAGTGATGGCTGATCAAGTATATGATGATCCTCCAAAGAAAGAGGTTAAAAGTAAAGATTGTTCAAAAACTTGTAAAAGTGCAAAAACTTGTTGCCCTTCAAAATCTAAAGATTTAGGAAGCAAAGAGTGTCACGACAAAGAGGGCACTAAATCTGCTAAAGCAACTGATAACAAGACTGGTGATACTAAAAAAGAAGATCCTGATAAAAAGTAGATTGATAACCTCTTGTTTTTGATCCCGGTCCTTACTCGTTAAGGATCGGGATTTTTTCGTGAGACCCTGTTTTCAGGAACCAGCGGTGAACTGGAAATAGCTGGTCGAACAATCCCGATAGCGCAGCTAATCGGGATCCATTGTAAATATCCATTCAATATTTTAATTACACCTTCCATAATATTTGTTTTATTTTTGTTGTATTAAATTTTTATTGATGCAAGAAACAACACAAACGATTTACCTTGGTGAACTCCGAACAAAAGCCACTCATGTAAGATCAGGAAACGAGATTATTACAGATGCCCCGCCAGATAATAAAGGAAAGGGAGAATATTTTTCTC
>JAIOTR010000138.1 GCA_021106665.1 Bacteroidales bacterium | reverse complement strand
AATCGAAGGCATCAACTCCCTGGATGCAGCAGCCCAGGGAGAAATTTCCTTTTTCGCTGATAGGAAATACAAAGAAAGCCTTAGAAAGACAAAAGCCTCCGCGATAATTGTCTCCGAGGAAAACCTTAACATATGCTAAAGTTTCTGCCTTCGCTGAATCTACGGCAGACAAGTTTGAGGATATTTATTTTTATTATCTTTATGGTGGTTAACCGGGAAGTAAGATTCATGCGTATGATCAAAATAAGCGAGGAAAAAGTAAAGAGACCATTTGATGACCTGTTATACAGAAATAAAATAAAACAATATTTTGAGATATATCAACAATACACACCGTATTTGGAAGTAGTGTCACAAAATATGTAATTATAAATGAGTTAAACGCAATTAAAGTTAAAATTATGAAAAAAGTAAAGCCTATAATTTCACTAATTGTAGTAATATTAACATTTAATGTTTATTCTGCACATGTTAATGGGACAGCATTTTTGGACAATTCCACTAATCATTCTGATATTCTTATTAAATTTATTCCTGTTTCACCCTCCGCAGTTCTCGATTCTACAATTACAAATTCAAGTGGTTTATTTAGCATTGATGTCGAGAATGGTGTTTACGATATTACATATTCAAAAACAGGATATCAATCCTATACCTTACAAAGTCAATTACTTAGTGATACAGTTACTTTAGAAGGAATTACATTATCTTCCACTAGCATCATATATATTTCTGGAAATGTTGGAGGTGAATGGAATAGTGACAACACTTATGTTGTTATAGATGATATTTATTTAGAATTAAATGATACACTAATAATTTCACCTGGAACAGAAATAAAATTTGATGGATCCTACAATTTGAATGTTTTTGGTACTCTCATAGCAAATGGGACAGGAAATAATCCAATATTATTTACTTCAAATAGTCCCTCACCTAGTAATGTTGATTGGAAGGGCATAATATTTAATGAATCATCCTCAAATATGTTGCATTGTATTGTTGAATATGCTGTCGAGCAAATAAGAATTTTTTATAGTAATTTAAATATTGATCAATGTGTATTTAGACACTCAATTGCAGTTGGATTTGATATTCTTGGTGGAAGTTCCATTATTCAGAACTCTGATTTTTATGACTTTGACAATTGGGCATTTCGTATTGAAGGAGAAGGTGATGATACCAGAATAGAGCACAATGAAATACATGATATGAGTTATGGAATTATTGCAAGAAGTGGCGTTCAAATAAGATACAATAAATTTTATAGTAATTCTACAGCGATTCTTTGTAAAGGTCCAGCTTTGGTTGAATATAATATTTTTCATGATAATACAAGAGGTATAAATTCCAATAATTATGATAATACAAGAGGTATAAATTCCACTAATATCTGGGAGCCTCAAATTTTAAATAATACATTTTATAATAATTATATCGCTATTCAATTTGATGGCAGTACTGATGGTATAATGAAAATGAATATAATTTCAAATAATTCGAAAGGCATTAATATAGAAAATCTTAGTATTGACTTTACGATCGAATATAATCTATTTCATGATAACCTAAACTGGAACCTAAATAATCCACCTGTTGGATTTGGCTTCATTGTAACAAATAACAACAATGGTACTCCCTGTGATACATATTATAATATTTTTGAAAATCCAGAGTTTTTGTCCACTACTCCTGCTGATAGCACTTATTTATATCTGGGCGAATTATCTCCAGCCATTAATGCAGGAAATCCTGAATACCTTGATCCGGATAGCAGTATAAGAGATATTGGAGCTTTTCCATATATACCGAATTCATCAATTGAATTATCTAGTTTTGATAATAATACTTTAACTCCGTTTCCAAATCCATTTAAAAATGAAATATATTTTGAAATTGATTCATATAGTCTAAAAGAAGTTGAACTTAAAATAATTGATTTATATGGCAAATGCATAAAAACAATGTTAATAAACAAGAATTGTCCAGAAATAATATTTTGGGATTCAAAAGACGAATTTGGAAATTCTATTTCCCCGGGAATATATATCTATAAAATTGGAGATTATTCAGGTATCATTTTAAAGGAATGAACTGCGTTCAACATAAGTTTGAGTAGTGAGCGGCCACATGCCATAGCTGCAACACATTAAAATTTACAATGATCAATAAAATTAAATATGACAATAACCTCTGGTTCCAACACAAAGGTTGCGAAGGAAAACATTATTTAATTGGGAATCCTCATACTTATATTGGCAGAATGTTGGCGTGGTGTCCGAAAGAAGAAAGGACATTTTTTGTTTCAAAAGCAGATATGTGAGAAATGTCGGAGCAAGCAAGGTATTGGGTTGAAGGATTTTTAAACGGAACAGAACCTGATCCATCTGTCAACAAAGATGGAGATGTTGATTTTGAAAATCAGGAATACAGGATATGGACACAAGCAGTTGATCTTTTTCATGAAACCGGCTATTGGACTGATGAGGAACGTAAATGTGAAAAGTGTGGTAGTGCTTTGCTGCAATCAGAACCTATTGAAGTTTGCCGCAATTGCTTAAGTAAAAATTAAGATAAAACCAATTGTACTGCCTCTTTAATTCGCTTCCTATTAATAGGTCATCCTGAGCCTCTCGGAAGGGTAGACCGGCCATACTTCGAGAGCCTCAGCATGACCTGCTATACATTTTACTAATACTCCAGCAACCCCTTTGCAGCCCGGTAAATCTTATCCGTATCGGGTAAAATAGCATTTTCCAGTATTCTGTTAAATCCAACCGGTGTAAAGACCGAACCTATCCGTTTTACCGGGGCATCCAAATGTTCAAATGCTTCTTCCATGATCATAGTGGCTATCTCATCGCCAAAACCACTGAATACCTTATCCTCATGAACAACAAGCGCCTTGTTCGTTTTCTTAACCGAATTGATGATGGTATCTTTGTCCAACGGGATTAAAGATCTCAGGTCAATCACTTCAATTTCAGATCCGGTCTCTTCGGTAATTTTATTAGCCGCTTCAAGGCACATATGCGTGGTATTCCCATAAGTGATCATAGTCATTGCTTTTCCTTCCTTTCTAATCCGGGCTTTTCCAAACGGAACCTCAAAATCATCAGGAACCACAGTTTCAGCTTTTGGATCATTGTATAATGCTTTCGGTTCGAAAAATAGGGTAGGGCCTTGAGACCTTATACTCGTTCGCAACAATCCGGCTGCGTCATCAGCAAAAGATGGATAAACGACTCTAATACCTGGAAATGTTGTTAATGCTGCTTCAGTTGTTTGAGAATGATAAAGCCCTCCACCGATATAACCACCTGATGCAAGCCGAATAGTAACATTCGGAGCAAACTGGCCATTGGTTCTCCAGTATTCGTGGGTTAATTCTACAAACTGTTCCATGGCCGGCCAGAAATAATCGGCAAACTCGGCGCCTTCAATAACGATTCTTATTTTATCATTGAACCGGCTCATACCATTGGCTGTTCCGACAATAAAATCTTCGGCAATCGGTGCATTAAAAACCCTTTCAATGCCAAATTCCTGTTGCATTCCTTTTGTTACATTAAATATTCCACCTTTTTCTTTGTGAGCAACATCCTGTCCCCAGATGTAAGTGTCAGGGTTATGGCGGAACTCTGCTTTCAGTGTTTCATTCAGCGCTACGATCAATTTTATTTTCTCGCCTTCTGCATTGTGAATCCCCTCAGAATATTTTTTTGAGATATAAGGTTCAGGAAGAACATGATCGAAGACAGAAGCCGGATCGGGATGCGGTGCTTTCATTCCGGCCTTGTGTGCCAGGGAGACTTCTTTTTTAACCTCTTTATCAATTTTATTCAACTCTTCATCTGTAAACCTTTTTGCGGCGATCAATACTTTTTTGTAACGTAAAAAAGGATCTGCTGCCTTTACACAGTGCAGTTCATTTTTATCCCGGTATAACTGCTGGTCATCAGAATTTGAATGTGATCCAATTCTTACACATGTTGCATGAACAATGGCGGGAATCTGATTTTTCTCAACGAAATTCTTTGCCTCTTGCATAGTATTCATTGACTGTATCACATTTTTACCATCACATTTAAAAATTTTCAGGTTTTTAAATCCCCTGAAGTTGTCTGCAGCTTTAAGGTTGGCAGTTTGATCTTTTTTTGGAACCGATATACCAAAACGATTATCCTGGAAAACAAAAATAACAGGGAGTTTTTCATTGCTGGCACCGTTAATAGCTTCATAAACGTATCCTTCCGAAGTTGATGATTCTCCCTGTGAGCTGATGGCCACACCCTTGGCATTGTATCTTTTAATTCCCCTGGCAACACCGACGGCATGCAAGGTGTGGTTTCCGGTTGCTGATGAAACATTGTGAATATTCCATTCAGGTTTGGCAAAATGGTTTGACATGTGGCGGCCACCGCTTGCAACATCCGTGGCTTTTGAGATACCGTTTAAAATGATCTCCTCGGCTGTCAATCCGGCAGAAAGTGTCGTTAGCATATCCCTGTAATAAGGGAAAAGATGGTCAGTATTTTTATCAAATACCTGTCCGATGGCCAGTTGAATACCATCATGTCCGGCATACGGTGCATGATACGACCATCCAAGTGCTTGTTTTAAATAATTAGGGGCTTTCTCATCCAAAGACCTTCCCAGCGACATCAGATAGTACCATTTCTTAAGGACGTTCTTAGAAGTTGTTTCTATATTATATTTTTTATTTGTGGTCATTTATATTGTAAATATTTTATAATCAACGCTAAAATCGTGTTGCAAAATTAATACTTTTTTAACTATTTAAATTATTTCTAAATAATAAGAAATTACTTTAAAGAAAAATTTAATTATAGGATGAAAGTTCTTCATATTCGGAAGGAAACCTGTCGTTAAAGGCATGATTCCTCGTGGTAATCATTTTATTTCTGGCGTCTTCCAGATTAAAAATAATAAACGAAACTTCATCCGCATCAGGTGAGGCTGTGATAAGTGTTTTTCCATAAGGATCAGCTATAATAGATTTTCCACTGAAAGTAACTCCTCTTTCTATTCCGTAACGATTAGCGGTGATGTTAAATGTACGGTTAATTAATCCATGCACCGGAACTGCTTGTTGAGCAAAGGGGAGAACTAGATTTGAAGGATGGCAGATAATATCGACACCTTTTAGTGCCAGTATTCTCCAAACTTCAGGGAAAATCCAGTCGAAGCAGATTAACATACCAATCTTACAAATTCCGATATCAAATACAGGAAGTCCTAAATTCCCTCGTTCAAAGAAATCGAACTCATTCATAAAAAGATGGATCTTACGGTATTTGCCGATCAATCCTTTTGGACCAACCAGCACAGAGGAGTTATAGAGTTTATCATCTTCCCGTTCATTAATTCCAGAAACAATATAGAGACTATGTTTGGCGGCTTCATTTATCAGAAAATTCACAAATTGGCTATTATCAATTTCTTCTGATAATGCAAAAGCCTGTTCTTTACTTTCAAAATTATAGCCAGAATTCGCAAGTTCCGGAATAACTATTAGATCCGCATCATTTGCTTGTTCTAGTAAAATAGAAAGCTTATTAATATTTGTCTCCTGTTCACCAAGAATTGGTTGAAATTGAATGAACCCGGTTTTTATTGAATTTAACATCAATGGATAAATTTCTTTATTGAAGTTTGGAATTTAATTTTCATTATTGTCGTACGATTTCAAATTCCCCATTTGGTTTTAGTTTAATGATGGTGGATGCTTTCACTTTACTTAATTTTTTGCGATGCATCTTAACAATATAATCCACACTCCTCTTGAGTTCATCTGATATATCCCTGAACATAAAAGGCGAAGATTCACCTGAAAAATTAGCAGAAGTAGAAACAATTGGTTTATTCAATTGTGAGATTAATCGCTGGCAAAACTCATCCTTTACCAACCGAATGGCAATGCTTCCATCTTTGGCAGCAATGTTTTTCGCCAGATTCTTAGATCTCGGGTAAATAACTGTTGTTGGTGTATCAAAACTTTTCAATAAATCCCATAGGATCTCAGGTACCTTATCTACATAATCTGTTATTCTGCTTTCTTTCTCAACAAGGATAATAAAACTTAATTCTTTTGCCCTGCTTTTAATTTTTATTATTTTTTGAACTGCTTTGTTGCTGGTTGCATCGCAACCTATACCCCAAATGGTATCAGTCGGATACAAAATTGTACCGCTATTCTTTAAAACTTCTACCGCCTTTTTTATATCTTCTTCCATTAATTTATTCTTTCTAATAATTTTTCACTATCAATTGTTAACGCGCACTTAAAATGTTTTTTGGAGCACTTTTTAAGGCCGTGCAATCCACATGGCCGGCATTTTAAGTTTTCGGAGGTTTCAATTATAGCTGAATTTTCCGAGAGCGGGCCAAATCCAAATGAGGGAACAGTTGAACAATAAATTACAGTTGATGGTGCATTGACCGATGATGCGAGGTGCATGGGCGCCGAGTCATTCATGTAATTCATTACAGCATTTTTCATAAGTGCAGCGGATTCAAGGAAACTGAACTTGCCTGACAAATTTAAAGAATTTTTATGCCCTGATATTTTGATAATATCTTCACAGAAATTATAATCATTTGTTGATCCTAAAAAATAAATAGTAATATCCCGGCCTATTTCCTTGATGAATTCGATCCATTTTTCTTTAGGATATTGTTTTGTAATCCATAATGATGCTGGTGAGATGGTGATGAATTTAACAGTTTTATACTGTGAAGTTTTAGCCTGATTTTGTTGTGAGGGATAAAGTTTTACCTGGAAAGATGTGTCATCTGTAATTGTTCTTACAAGGTCAAGGTTACGTTCGGTTTCATGCCGGTTACCTTTTTTGATGGTGTGTTTGATCCTCTTATTGAAAAATATAGAAAAAGGATTTTTATTGAACCCTATTTTTAGTTTAGCGCCTGAATAAACTGTAAGTAATCCCGAAGCAGCAAATCGCTGAATATTTATTATACAATCGTATTTGTTATCCCTGACCACATTCATCAGATCCAGAAAATTTCGGTACTTATTACTGGTTTTATCCCACACCAGAATTTTATGAAGAAAGGGATGTGCATTAAATAAACTTTGATTTCCTTTTTTCAATAGAAAATCGATTTTCGCATCAGGATAGTGGAAATGCAATTTTTCAATTACCGGTGTGGCAAGTATTACATCCCCGATGGAAGCAGTTTGTATGACAAGGAATTTCTTCAAAAAAGTATTTTATATAATAATTTTTATGTTTTTGAATTTCTGTACAATCGAAAATAAAAAATCAAAAATAATCAATCTTAAACCGCAACATCATAATCCCTCAAAGCATCGTTCAAAGAAGTTTTCAAATCAGTGGAATGTTTCCTTTGTCCGATGATCAGTGCACAAGATACATTATATTCACCAGCTGGGAATTTTTTTGAATAAGAGCCTGGTATCACAACAGAGCGAGCCGGCACTCTTCCTTTAATTTCAACAGGTTTCTCTCCGGTAACGTCTATGATCTTTGTGGATTTTGTTATTACAACGTTGGCACCGAGAACAGCCTCTTTTTCAATATATGCTCCTTCAACGACTATACTCCTCGAACCGATAAAACAACCGTCTTCTATGATTACAGGCGCTGCCTGTATCGGTTCCAAAACGCCACCTATTCCAACTCCTCCGCTCAAATGGACATTTTTTCCGATCTGTGCACATGAGCCTACTGTAGCCCATGTATCAACCATAGTTCCACCATCCACATAAGCGCCAATATTTACATAAGAGGGCATCATTATAACACCTCTTGCAATGTAGGAGCCGTAACGGGCAATAGCGTGTGGAACTACGCGTACACCAAGTTTTTTATAATCTTTTTTTAGGTCTATTTTATCATGGAACTCAAATGGCCCAACCATAGTGATTTCCATTTTTTGTATCGGAAAATACAAAATCACGGCTTTTTTTACCCATTCATTAACTTTCCAATTTATTCCATCCGGTTCAGCAACCCTAATGGTACCCTGGTCAAGCAATTCAATTACTTTTCGAATAGAAGCCTTGTATTCCTTAAAATTTATCAATTCCCTGTCATCCCAGGCTTTTTCTATATTATGCTTTAATTCTTCAATCATTGTTAAAATTTGGTATTCAAAGTTAGATAAATTTTTAATGAAAGAAACTTCTTGTTAATTTTGCAATCTTTTTATTGGCGATGAGTTTCAGTATAAAGATTGTTTATGGGCAGAATTCTGGCAATAGATTACGGACAAAAGAGGGTTGGTCTTGCAGTTACCGATGAGTGGCAAATTATTGCCACAGCACTGGATACGGTACATTCAAAGGATATTTTTCAATATTTGAAAGATTATACAAGAAGGGAGAAAGTTGACAGTTTTGTAGTGGGTGAGCCGAAACAAATGAACAATCAAATGTCGGATTCTGTTAAATTTATCGATCCTTTTGTAAAGAAATTAAAAAAGGAATTTCCTGACATTGAACTTGAAAGATATGATGAACGGTTTACTTCAAAAATAGCATTTCAAACAATGATATCAGCGGGACTGAAAAAAAAGGACCGACAAAACAAAGCAACAATTGATAAAATAAGTGCAGTATTAATTCTTCAGTCGTTCATGGAGTATAAAGCTGCGAAAAGTAAGAAAAAATAAAAAATGGTTTTACCGATTACAGCATATGGCCATCCAACCTTAAGAAAGGTCGCTAAAGAAATTGATAAGGATTATCCTGGTTTACAGGAATTGATCGCCAATATGTTTGATACCATGTATACTACATCAGGCGTAGGTTTGGCAGCGCCACAGGTAAACCTTTCCATTCGATTGCTGGTATTGGATGCCACCCCCTATGCTGAGGAAGATGAACATGCAAAGGACTTTAAGCGGGTAATAATAAATCCAGAAATTATTGAAGAAAAAGGTGAGGAGTGGATGTTTAATGAGGGTTGCCTTAGTGTTCCTGATATTCGTGAAGATGTAATGCGTAAGCCAGAAATCAGGATTCAATACTATAACGAAAACTGGGAATTTTTTGATGAAAAATATGACAGCGTTATGGCACGCATCATTCAGCACGAATATGATCACCTGGAAGGAATCCTTTTTGTCGATCGCGTAAGCAATTTGAGAAAAATTTTATTAAAAAGACGGTTGCAGGATATTTCGAAAGGGAACATTGATATAAAATATAAAATGATTTTTCCGTTAAAGAAAAAGAGAATAAGAAAGTAAAATGATAATTTGAAAAAATATGAAAACATTTAAAACAATTTTTTACCTGGTATTAGTTGCATTAATAATCAGTGCTTGTACATCTCCAAAAGAAAATAAACTTTCAGAAATAAAGCTTATGGAGGATGAGCTTTTTTCTGATGAAAGCCAAATGATTGACCGTCAAAAAGCAAACGATTTGATTGGTGTTTATGAATCATTTGCCGAAGAATTCCCCAATGACACTGAAACACCTGTTTATTTATTCAAAGCTGGCGACATGGCCATGAACCTGAATATGCCACGCAAAGCCATTGATATCTTTGACAAGATACTAAACAATTATCCTGACTTTGAAAAAGCGCCTCAATGCCTCTTTTTAAAGGGATATGTTTACGAGAACGATTTAAAAGACCTGGAAACTGCAAAAAAATTATACGAGGAATTCCTGGTAAAATACCCGGATGATGAATTTGCTGATGATGCAGAAATATCCATTAAAAACCTCGGCAAATCACCCGAAGAGCTGATCAGGGAATTTGAAGAGCAACAGCAGAAGGAAGGAGAAATTTAAATATAAAAAATCTGTCAGGTTTTTACCAACCTGACAGGTTAAATAAAGTCAAAAAATTTTGAACAGTAAACAATATTCAAATTTAATATTGCGTTAAACTACCAGGATAAATTGGTAATTTTTTTCATCCGAAAAGCGTCAGCCTGAAAAGGTGGGCGCTTTTCGGCGTTTAACTCAGCAGGTTTTTCTTTAATTTTTCTTTTTCAAGGATATTTATATCACCCCGTGAATCAATACATTCTGTAATTTTCTTTTTGAAATTCCAGCAGGTCATTGGCCGCAGATTTATT
>JAIOTR010000315.1 GCA_021106665.1 Bacteroidales bacterium | reverse complement strand
TATGCACTATATGCTGAAGAAGCAGGATATAGCGACGATGGTGACTGGACGATCCTGGGAGATAATATATATTCAGCCGTTCCAGGCAATGTCGGTATCGGCACTCAAAATCCTATTACACCTTTGCATGTTCATGGTCAGGGTGCATTTGGAAATACAGTAAACAGTACAAAAGCCAATCGAGCATTAAATCTGATCGCCACTGATGCTGTGATGCGTATTTGGCGCACAACAGACAATACAGCATTTGACCCTGGAGTTGAGATCATTTGGGGTAATCAGCCTTCCCAAGGAGATGAGGGAAACTTCTGGTGGGATTTTCATCTTAAAGGTTCGGATGGTAGCTTTAACATACGCGACCGTTCATTTGGGCAGGGGAATGAAACCCGTTTAGCAATTGATACATCAGGGAATGTAGGCCTCGGTACAACAACTCCTGATGAAAGGCTACACATAGCTGGAGCATTAGTAATAGAGGAAATGGTGTCCGGATCGTTATCTGACTCACTGGTTACCTGGGATCCGGTTAGCAATAAATTGAATGTGATTTCAATGAGTAGCTTTGTAGGTGGTGACAACGACTGGACACTGGATGGCGATACATTATATAGTGCAGTTGATAGCACTATTACTATAAAGGGTGGAAATGTTGGGATTGGTACTCCTATCCCTTCAAGCAGATTAACTTTAGGTGGTGATGATCCACATATTACATTCGATGCATCGGGTTCATCACATTCAATGGGATTAAGGTTTTCTCATAATGGTACAGTAAAATACCAATGGGCATTCGATGAACCATCCGGTGATATTAATTTTGATTGGGATATGGATGATACCGGAACTGGAGATATCCTGTTTAAGCGGCATGGGGACGACAGGCTGGCAATCAGAAACAACGGTGACATACAATTCAAACGTTATGGTGATCCAATGCTGGCTATTAGAGGTAGTGATGGAAATGTAGGTATTGGCACATCCAATCCTAACAGTATTTTAACAATTGCTGGTGATGATCCCTACTTGACTTTCGACGCTTCAGCTACCTCACATGAGATGGGTATGAATTTCTCTCATAACGGAATTCTGAAATATACATGGTCTTTTGATGAACCTTCAAATGACATCACCTTTGACTGGGATTTGGATGATGCTGGTTCAGGAGATATTCTATTTAAAAAATACGGTGATGACAGACTGGCTATCAGAAATAATGGAGATGTTCAATTTAAACGATATGGCGATCCAATGCTGGCTATTAGAGGTATTGACGGTAATGTTGGTATTGGTACTTCAGCACCTTTCAGGAGGTTAACCATTACAGGAGAAGAAACAGATATTCGGCTGGATATTAATTCAGGCAGTCCGACACCTACTGAGGGTTTAGAATTTGCAATGGATGGCATCGACCGAAGCAGTATACAATATGAAAAATCTACGAATAACCTGGTTATTGAATTTGATAAGGATAATTCAGGTTTAGGTGATATTCAATTTAAGCGGCATGGTGATGACAGGCTGGCAATCAGGAATGACGGGAATGTGGGTATCGGAACATCCACACCAACCCGCACGCTTGATGTAAATGGAGAAGTAAAAATAGGAATGATGAATCTGAACAACACGTTTGAAAACATTGTAGTAGCAGATATGGAAGGAGTTTTACATATCAGGGACGCTGCTACCCTTGGAGGAGGAACCCCCTCATTATGGGCAGAAATGGGTCCTGATATCCATAATATCAATCCCGGGAATGTGGGAATCGGAACACCTATGCCAACACATACCTTAGATGTTATGGGAGAAGCAAGAATTGAAATTATGAATATGAATAATACCCTGAATAATGTTGTTGTTGCAGATGAATTTGGGGTTTTACATATAAGAGACGCGTTTACACTGGGAGGATTTAGCAAAAACATCAAAGATGTATTACGACTAGAGCCCAGAAATACTTATCCGGCAAATCCGGAGGAAGGGGATATTTTTGTAAACGCAAACGACCACAATATTTATTGTTACCTCAATGGCGAATGGAAGCAATTGAATAATTAGAAAAGCATAATCTTAAGAATTGTAAGCCGGGCTGCAAAATAGTCCGGCTTTTGTTTTACTGTTAACATTAATTTTGAAAGGATTATAAATAAAGGATTAAAAATATATTAAAATAATTTGCATCTTTAAACTTAATTTCTAAATTTGCTTTTTCAAGCTCGGACACTATCTATTATAGTTTTACTACTTTTTTACTCACTCACAGCTTATTACATAATTTTCATTGAATATCAATTTTAAAATTCATGACATATGAAAAAATTGCTGGTTATTTTATTTTTAAGTTTATCGATTTGCGGTTTTGCACAAGTGCAAAATGCATTTAAATACCAGGCTGTAGCCAGGGATGCTGCGGGTGATTTGATAGTAAACCTTCCGGTTGCTTTTCAAATAAGTATTCTTCAGGGAGGCCCGGCAGGTACAATCGTATATACGGAAACACACGATACCACAACCAATGTTTATGGGTTGGTCAATCTTGAAATTGGGAATGGAATAGTGGTCACGGGAGATTTTAATACTATTGATTGGAGCCTCGGTGGCTATTTCCTCCAGATAGAAATGGATGAAACAGGTGGAACTGATTTTCAGTTGATGGGAACATCCCAGCTTTTAAGTGTTCCCTTTGCATTGTATGCCGAAAGCTCTGGTAATAATGACGATGGTGACTGGACTATTTCTGGAAATGATATGTATTCCAATGTTACAGGTAATGTTGGTATTGGTACAAATGAACCCTCTG
>JAIOTR010000474.1 GCA_021106665.1 Bacteroidales bacterium | reverse complement strand
TGAAAAAAGTGGTGCTGACTTCAAGTGTTGCTGCTGTGCATGGAGATACCCTTGACATGAAGGAAAAGGGATTATCTGAGTTTACTGAAGAGCATTTTAATGACACAAGTTCGGTAAGGCATCAGCCATATTCCTATTCAAAAGTTCTGGCCGAGAAAGAGGCCTGGAAAATCCATGATTCCCAGGATCAATGGAAACTGGTTGTGATCAACCCTTCATTTGTTGTCGGCCCTTCGCTGACAGGCGCTTCCGATTCCGAATCGCTCAACTTTATGAAAGATATGCTTACAGGCAAATTTGCTATGGGCGCTCCTGAACTTTGGTTCGGATTTGTTGATGTGCAGGATGTAGCCCACGCTCATATACTTGCTCTTGAAGATCCGGAAGCTAAGGGGAGGCATATACTTGCCGAACGCACCATGAGTTTTTTGGATCTGGCCAATGTGCTACGGGATTTATTCGGTAAAAAGTACAAATTACCAAAATCAAAATCCCCAAAGTTTATAATGTACCTTGTTGGTCCCATGTTGGGTGTGAAAACAAAATTTGTAAAAAGAAATGTGGGTTATCCGATCAAGTTAAATACCGCTAAAAGCCGTGACGAATTAAAACTAGAGTACACCCCGATTGAAAAAAGTCTTGAAGAGATGGTTATCCAGATGCATGAGTTGAATCTGGTTTAACCCTGCAAAATAAATACATTTATCATACATTTACCCTGACCTTCACCCTAAGACAGAACAAAATACATATACCCGGCAAATATCGCGACCATAATGGCTCCTTCCATCCGGTCTATCATACGCCCTTTCCGTGTAAATACAAAAATAAAAACCAGCAAGGTGGCAATAATATTTACGAGGAGATCAAGATTAGCGCCTGCTTCCAATGGAATTGGCCGTATGGTTGAACTGATACCCAAAATCAGAAAAGTGTTAAAAAGGTTGGATCCGATAATGTTACCGATAGATATATCAACATTCTTTTTTAGGGCCGCAACAATTGAAGTAGACAATTCCGGTAGCGATGTTCCAATGGATAATATGGTTAAACCGATGATCCTGTCCGAAATACCAAAATCAACAGCAAACTTAGCTGCAAAATGAACAATCAACTGTCCTCCTCCAGCTAATAAAAGCATCCCAACTATTACAAGTAATACCGATCGGCCCACCGAATGTTCTTTCACTTTAATATGATGCTCTTCTGTATCCCGCTTCATGGCATACCATGAATAGTACATAAAAACAAAAAAGAAAGCGATGAGTATCAGGCCGTCAGTACGGCTGATCACTGATGCGGAAGTTTTATCAAGAAAACTGTCGTTGGCAATGATGAGAAGGATTAGCGCTGATAACAGGCAAAGGGGAATTTCAATCCAAATGGTGGGGGACTTTACAGCCATGGGGTAAATGATTGCCGAAACTCCAAGAATAATCAGGATGTTGATAATATTACTACCTACCACATTCCCGAAGCTGAAACCTGAATTATCACTAACAGCCGATAATATATTTACAATCAGTTCAGGGGAAGAAGTGCCAAAAGCAACAATTGTCAAACCAATTACAAGGTTAGAAATGTTTCTTCTTTTAGCAATAGCCGAAGCGCCATTCACCAGCCAGGTAGCTCCAAGGATCAATGGTAAAAATCCTAAAACGGAAAATAATAGATTTAACATCCTGGAAAATATTAATGGAACAAATTTATTAAAATCTGGATAAATACCTATTTCTCATAAGGATCAGTGTTCCATTTTAGAAATTTATTAGGACCAGATTGCCCTGCATTTCTCATGAACATTATACATTCTCTCAATAGTTTTATTAATTTTGTAAAAAATGATCATTTATAAATTTTTCAAAATGAAAAGTTTAATATTTACCTCCCTGTTTTTATTCATTGCTCTAAGTTTCAGTACCAACCTGCAAAGTCAGAACTTTAATAAGTATAAAGGTACATCAAGCCACCATGCAACTACCAGTTTCAACGAAATTGTGAATTGGGACAAAGCGCATCCAGCCCCTGATCCAAAGAAAAAAGTTCCCAATAAAGAAGTTTTTAAATATCCAGAATTTTCAATTGATGGAAAAAAAGTTCTTTATAAGGAGGAAAAACCACAGGGAAATAATTATACGCCCATGTCAAAGGATCCTTCACCTTTACCAGATAAAGATTTCCTTGGGTTAAATGACAATAACAACTCAATTCCTCCTGATGTGAATGGCGCTGCCGGTCCCAATCATTTGATGATCACTTTAAATACTGAAACACGGATCATGGATAAGGAAGGCAATGAAATATCTACTGTAGATATAGAGAGTTTTTGGCATTCTTTACCTGGATACACCTATGTTTTTGATCCGAAAATCACATACGATCCCTATGAAAATCGCTGGATATTTCTGATGCCTTCTGGCTATGACTTTGCTACCTCAAGGTTAAATGTAGCAGTTTCGGAGAATTCTGATCCAACAGGGAATTGGTTTTTGTATTCATTTGACACAAATCCAAATGTTACACATGGGTTTGATTACCCCAATTTCGGATTTAATAAAAACTGGATCGTTGTTTCCGGTAATATGTTTGGTGATGGAACTGCCTATACAGCTTTGTTTGTTTTGGATAAGCATGATTTATACAATAATGCTCTTGTAGCAGATTATTCCCGATTCGAAATTTATGATGGATTCACCCTTATCCCGGCTAAAACTTACGATACGGAAGAAGAAGATATTTACATTGTGAATAATGCCGGTGGTAACATTGGAGGATATGGATATTTAGCCCTTAGGAAAGTTACCGGAGGTTACGGTAACGAATATATTGAAGAGCTTGGTATAATTCAAATTGCTGATCCATGGGAAGATGGTTCCTATGCAAACAATGGAGATTTTGCACCTCAGCTTGGCACTGATGAAAAAATAAATACTGTGGATGCAAGGCTTGAAAATATGATTTACCGGAATGGTAAATTATGGACTGCACATCATATTTACCTTCCGGCAGATGACCCGACCCGTTGCTCCGTTCAGTGGTTTGAGCTTGCGCTTGATGGAACTATTCTTCAAAGGGGTAGGGTGGATGATCCTGATGGAAACATGTGTTATGCATTTGCCACCATTGCTGTAAATGCAAATGAAGATATTATGATTGGGTATAATAGCTATTCACCGGAACAATATGCCAGTGGCAGTTATTCATTCAGGTATGCAGATAATCCACCGAATACTTTAAGGGATAGTTATCAGTATATTGACGGACTGGCTCCTTACTTTAAAACTTTTGGCGGTAACAGAAATAGATGGGGCGATTATTCAGGTACTGTTGTTGATCCGGTTGATGACCTTGACTTCTGGACATTGCAGGAATATGCCGATCTTCCAGGATCCCAAGATCAGTGGAGTACCTGGTGGGCATATATAGATATTGATGCAGTGCCTGAAGTTCAGTTCGAAGCAAATATCACCACAGTGCCGACAGGAAATGGAGTTGACTTCATGGATTTGACAAAGTATGAACCTACAGCGTGGCTATGGGAATTTGAGGGCGGAACACCCTCTACATCCACACAGCAAAATCCACACAACATCGTATATGAAGATTCCGGTTTGTTTGATGTTACATTAACTGCGACAAATTACCTGGGGTCAAATACACTCATAATGGAAGAATATATTAAATCCAGTACCTCAATTCTGCCTGAAATTCAATTTACTGTAAGCGATACGATACCTTGTATTGGAGATCCCGTACAATTTGAAGATCAGACCATTTATAACCCTATCCAGTGGGAGTGGGAGTTTTTCCCTAATGATGTAACTTTTGTAAATGGAACAAATGAAAATTCTCAAAATCCTGAAGTGAAGTTTAATATTCCTTATCACTATGAGGTCACATTATCTGCAAGCAATCTGAATGGAAGTAGTTCAATTACCAAGAATGCTTTGGTTCATGTGGGGGGTGTTGGATTACCTTTTGGTGAAGATTTTGAATCAGGCTATTTGTGTGATGAAGTGTGGACCATTGAGAATCCTGATAATAAGAAAACCTGGACGTTGACTACAGTTGCAGGTAGTGAGCCGGGAGATATTTCTGCGTACGTGAACATTAAAAATTATAACGGAATGAGTGAACGAGACAGGTTAATTTCGCCATTTATTAACCTTTCTGATTACAATGAAGCCTATGTAGAGTTTCAGTATGCCTATGCTCAGCGTTTTGCGCAATATACGGATTCACTGATTGTGTATCTGTCAACAGGTTGTGGTGATGATCTGATCAGGTTGCTGGCAATAGGAGAAGATAGTTTGAATCAGTTTGCTACTGTTCCTCCAACTGGAATGAATTTTATTCCGGAATCCGCTGATGATTGGTGTGGTGCTGGGAACAATCCTGAATGCATCAATATCAACCTGACAACATGGGTTGGAAATCCAGATATTCAAATCGTATTTGAATCTTACAATGGATTTGGGAATAATATCTTCATCGATAATGTAAAAATTGATGGAACATTAAGTGCTATTGATGAAATTGGAAATGTTAGCGATAAACTGAATGTTTATCCAAATCCCACAAATGGTTCTTTTACAGTGCAACTAAAAAATGTAACGGGAATTGCCGAATTAAAATTACTCAATATCACCGGTCAGGTTATTTTAACTGATCAGATTGATTGTTCGGAATATGTTACTTTGAAAAGATTTAACCTCGATAAATTGAATAATGGAATTTATTTGGTTCAGGTTCAAACCATGGATGAGTTACTGACCTGCAAGATTGTGATAAAATAAAAAGTAAAATATAGATTCGGTATTCGGATATTATTCCCTGTAAATTTATCGAAATCTAAATAATAATGGATATCAGTGTATTATCTTGGATAAATTTTATCTCAATAATATTAATCCCAGATTGGCAATAGCAATTGTGTAATTTGGGTTAATTTTGTAAAAATAATAATCATTAATAAATCATTCAAAATGAAAAGTTTAATATTTGCTTCCTTAGCCGTATTTATAGTTCTTGCTTTCTCTTCCCATCTTCAAAGCCAGAATTTTAATAAATACAAAGGAACCTCCGACTATCATGCGACTACCAATCTCAGTGAAATTGAAGCATGGGACAAATCTCATCCGGCTCCTGATCCAAAAAAGAAAGTCCCTAATAAGGAAGTTTTTAAATACCCTGAATTTCCTTTGGATGGCAAGAAGATTCTTTACAAGGAAGAAAAGCCCCAGCGAATAAATTATATTCCTAATTCAAAGGATCCTTCACCTTTCCCAGATAAAGATTTCCTTGGGTTAAATGACAATAACAACTCCATTCCTCCTGATGTAAATGGCGCTGCCGGTCCCAATCATCTGATGATCACTTTAAATACCGAAACAAGGATCATGGATAAAGAGGGCAATATTATTTCTACGGTTAGTACCGGAAGTTTCTGGCATCCCATGCCTGGCGCCGGCGCTACATTTGATCCGAAGATTGCCTATGATCCTTATGAAAACCGCTGGATCTATTTAATGCCAAGTAGTTCCAATCCTGCTTCCTCACGACTGATGGTGGCTGTTTCTGAAAATTCTGACCCAACCGGAAACTGGTTCATGTACACTTTTGATGCAGACATCAATGACACCCATTGGTTTGATTATCCTAATTTTGGTTTTAATAAAAACTGGATCGTTGTTTCCGGAAATATGTTTGGCGGGGGATATTATTCAGTATTGTTTGTTTTGGATAAACATGATCTATACAACAATGCACCGGTTGTTGATTATTCCCGCTTCGAAATTTATGATGGATTTACGCTTATCCCGGCTAAAACTTATGATACGGAGGAAGAAGATATTTACATTGTGAATAATGCCGGTGGTAACATTGGCGGATATGGTTATTTGGCTCTCAGGAAAATAACCGGTGGATATGGTAATGAGTATGTAGAAGACCTTGGAGTTATAGCCATTGCCGATCCCTGGGGAAATGGTTCGTATGCCAATGGAGGAAATTTTGCACCTCAATTGGGTACCGACGAAAAAATTAACACTGTGGATGCAAGGATGGAAAATATGATTTACAGGAATGGCAAATTATGGACTGCACATCATATTTACCTTCCGGCAGATGACCCGACCCGTTGCTCCGTTCAGTGGTTTGAGCTTGCTCTTGACGGAACTATTCTTCAGCGGGGAAGGGTGGATGATCCAGATGGAAATATGTGTTACGCATTTGCCACCATTGCCGTAAATGCCAATGAAGATATTATGATTGGGTATAATAGCTATTCACCGGAACAATATGCTAGTGGCAGCTATTCATTCAGGTATGCAGATGATCCACCGAATACTTTGCGGGATAGTTATCAGTATATTGACGGACTGGCTCCTTACTTTAAAACTTTTGGCGGTAACAGAAATAGATGGGGCGATTATTCAGGTACTGTTGTAGATCCGGTTGATGACCTTGATTTTTGGACATTGCAGGAATATGCCGACCTGCCCGGATCACAGGATCAGTGGAGTACATGGTGGGCTTATATAAACATTGATGCTGCACCAGAAGCTCAATTTGAAGCTAACATCACAT